>NZ_JXIS01000001.1:0-203113 GCF_000836715.1 Bacillus sp. L_1B0_5
AGCACGGCCACCGACAACATCACGAACTGAAGCGAATAAATCACGGACAATGTTTGCACCCATAATAGCTTCACCATTTACAATATCAATATACTCAATAATTTCTTTACCTTGAATTCCAGAAGTTGTTGTTACAATCATGACTGACACTCTCCTAATAAGTTGTAGTTTTGATAAGATTTCTTATGCTTTAGAAAAAGTGGTTCTGGTGCCAAAAATACTCGATAGAAACATAGAGTATTTTTGCATCAAAACCTGCAATTGTTTAACATATGTATCGCTATGACATATGCAATTGAATGAAAGTGATGCAATTGTTTAACATATGTATCGCCATAACATATGCAATGGATCTCTTAGAAATAAGATAAGCTACAGTAAGTATCACCGAGCCAGGTAAATAAATAGTAATATCCGAAAGCTGATTCGTATGAAGAACTGTAAAAATTATAATCGAAATGATAGATGCAATAGCAGTACCAATATAATGTGAAAAACGATTTAATATTATATGACAAAACACAATTTCTTCAAGCAATGGCCCTAGAATACCAAATACTAGCAATGTAAAAATAAGAGGTATCCCCGTGCCTGTTCCAAGAAGCTGTTCTTGGTTCTCTGGCTGGGCAGTTGCTAGAAAACGCATAACAGATTGTTCTACAATTACCGTAAATAAAACCACCAGAGGAACACTTACTATTTTCAAAATTGTTTTCTCTTTAAAATAAGTAAAACTTTCAATAATTTCTTTCCTAAAGAAAATTATTCCTACAATAGCAGGTACAGTCAAACCGATGGCACTAAGAGCAAATTCTGATTCAACTAAATTACTGTTAGTTAAAAGTGATAGGCCAAATAATATGAACAAGCCAATTTGGAGTAGTGCAAACATTGTATAAACTATTAGCATAATAATTTCTTTTTTATTCATTTTTATAAAGTTCACTTTATTGCCCCCGTAATTAAATTACCTATAATCTTTGATTTTTCTTTCTGCATAACGTTCTCCTTCTAAATATATTTATATTAAAAACCGGACGGTTCGGTCTGAATCGAAATCTAATGATACTACAAGTTTCTAGTTTTTTAAACCCTTTTAACGAAATCAAAATGGTAAAAAGCAAATATATTTATATCTCAGTTGCTTTGTTACAATTTAATTCCAGTAATCATTAATGATTAATCTTTTATAGAATGAAGTGAAAGTGGGGGAGTTCGAACACTTTAGCTAAACATATTAATAAAAATTATATATAATAATCATATGTCTATACGTTAAAATTAACTATATATTTTTACCCCTGCTACGAAGTTAGGTGAAAGTAGTTGTATAACATGACTGAATTGAATAATTGATCATGTTAATTTTGACAGAAAATTCATTTGAGTGATATAGATAATACAATTTGATTAACCTCTTTTCAAACCGTATTGTTTGAGGTTCAGATAATATAGGGGTTGATAAGATATTTTTGTTCCAAACTTCTTTATACTTACAAAAAAATTCAAGAAAATAGATGGTAAATATCACCTGAAATATTAAGCTCGTTTTTATTAGGAGGATTACAAAGCATGACTAAAGTTGATAAGGTTAAAGAAAAAATTATTGAAACATCTTTATATTTATTTAATACTAATGGGATAACTCGCACATCCATCCAGGATATAATGACAGCTACTGAATTACCTAAAGGATCTATTTATCGTAGATTCAAAAGTAAAGAAGAAATTGTCCTTGCTGCCTACGACAAAAGTGGTGAGATTATGTGGAGTCATTTTCATAAAGCAATGGAAAATAAAAAGACAGCAATTGATAAAATCCTTGCAATTTTCCTTGTATATCAAGATGCAGCTAATAATCCTCCTATTGCTGGAGGCTGTCCATTACTTAATAGCGCAATTGAAAGTACTGGAGTATTTCCAGAATTACAAAAAGCAGCAGCAAAAGGTTATGATGATACAGTAATGTTAATGGCTTCTCTCATAAAAGAAGGAATAGAGAAACAAGAACTTAAAGAAGATATAGATATTATATCGCTCGCTTCTTTTCTTGCATCTTCAATGGAGGGAGCTATTATGGCAAGTCGCGTATCTAACGATAATATACACCATCATTATTTTATTGAACAAATAAAACATCATCTTTTCTCTTATTCTAAATAAGTGAGAATTTGCAGTGTTTCCATCCGATTTTTATAAACTTAAATTGAATACATACCCCTTATGAACAGTATCTTTTGTTTATGAGGGGTATTTGAATAGCTTTTAGACGATGTTTCATGTTTCTTATTGAACGGCTTTGTTATCGTTACTACAGGAAAAGCAATAAAGAATGAATTACATATAAACTGATTTATATGTTGTAAGTGTTTCTATATTGAGTTTGTAAATCTACACAATAAGGTTTCATTGTATATAATACGTAGAATAGAAGTTCAGTTAGATAAAATTCGGTAGTCGAATTTTTTTGCATAAAGCTGTATAATGCTTGTAACGAAAGGGAAATACAGGAAGGGATTTGTAATGAGTTACTATGGAAAAAGATAAACAACAATTAAGCGTTGAAGTTGCAAGATTATATTATCAATCAGATTATAGTCAGCAAGAAATTGCTAACAAATTAAATATTTCAAGACCGACGATTTCTAGATTGTTAAAGTACGCGAAAGAAAAAGGGTTTGTTCAAATTAGCATCGCCGATCCATTTGCGGATTTAGATAACGTTGGGAATTTACTGAAAGAAAAGTACAACTTGTTAGAGGCACATGTTGTGTTTTCTCCAGTACCGGAATATGCAACGATTACAGAGTATATAAGTAAATATGCTGCTGAGTATATGGAAAAGACGGTTAAAAACGGTGATATTGTTGGTGTAAGCTGGGGAATGACGATGTATGAAATTGCTAGAAAAATCGTACCGCAACATGTAAAAGGGGTAGAGGTTGTCCAGCTAAAAGGTGGCATTAGTCATTCGAGTGTAAATACATATGCGAATGAGACGATAGCTTTATTTGCAGATGCTTTTCAAACGACGCCAAGAAATCTACCTCTTCCAGTTATATTTGATAATGCAGTGACAAAAGAATTAGTAGAGCAGGATCGACATATTCATCACATTATCGAAATGGGGAAACAAGCGAATATTGCAGTTTTCACTGTAGGAACAGTGCGAGACGAAGCGCTGTTATTCCGATTAGGTTATTTCGATAAGGATGAAACAAGTTTACTCAAAAAACAATCGGTCGGTGACATTTGTTCACGTTTCTTTGATGGAGACGGAAATATTAGTAGCGAAGAGATTAATCAGCGTACAATTGGAATTGAGTTAGAGGAACTGAAATTAAAGAAACGCTCTATTTTAGTTGCAGGTGGTAATAGAAAAATAAAAGCAATTGATGGTGCGTTACGTGGCGGGTATGCAAATGTATTAATTATCGATCAGCATACAGCAAAAGAACTGTTACATTATGAAAAAGGTTAGAAATAAAAGGAGTTCTCAAAATGTTAATTTTGAGAACTCCTTTTATTTTGTTATGTATGAATGATAGGAGTCTTTTTTGAACACAAATTGCCTTTTTAAAAATAATTATGGATATGGAGATACATACTACCATTGTTAACATAGAAAATTTGATTATATATGAAGTGTTCTTTGTTAGAATGCGCTTTATTTACTACAAGAAAATGCCTTTTAAAAAAGAATGAACAAAATTTCAAAAGTGTATTTACATTTGTTCAACTAAGAGTTAGAATGAAGTTGTTAAAAGATATGAGGAGTGAAGATAATGAACATTGCAAAGTTAATTGACCATACAATTTTAAAAGCTAATACTACTAAAGAAGATGTTATGAAAGTAATCGAAGAAGCAAAGGAATATAAATTCGCTTCTGTTTGTATTAACCCAACATGGGTAAAATTAGCGGCTGATGAACTAGCTGGACATGATGTAGACGTTTGTACTGTAATCGGTTTCCCATTAGGAGCAAGCACTACTGAAACAAAAGCATTTGAAACAAAAGATGCTATCGCAAAAGGTGCAACTGAAGTTGATATGGTAATCAACGTAGGCGCTTTAAAAGATGGCGATAACGAATTTGTTGAAAAAGACATTTATGAAGTAGTACAAGCAGCAAAAGGAAAAGCTCTTGTAAAAGTAATCATTGAAACTTGCCTATTAACAGATGAAGAGAAAGTACGTGCTTGTGAATTATCAGTAAAAGCTGGTGCTGATTTCGTAAAAACTTCAACTGGATTCTCAACTGGCGGAGCGACTGCTGAAGATATCGCATTAATGCGTAAAACAGTAGGACCAAACGTTGGTGTAAAAGCATCTGGCGGTGTTCGTACACGTGAAGATGCAGACAAAATGGTAGCTGCTGGAGCTTCTCGCGTTGGAGCAAGTGCTAGTGTTGCAATCGTATTAAATGATGCAAAAGGTGCTACAGATAACTACTAATCGATAAAAGCTTAAAGCAATAGATATACGTTTAAAGTATATCTATTGCTTTAATAATTGAAAAAAATGTAAGCGGATACGAATGGGAGGAAACGGCTTATGAAATACTTAATCGGTGTTTTTGGCCTCGTATTGATTTTAGGTATCGCTTGGCTTGCTAGTAATGATAGAAAGAAAGTCAAATATCGTCCAATCATAACGATGGTTATATTACAATTCATTTTGGGGTTTCTATTATTAAATACAAGTGTAGGGAATATATTAATTAGCGGAATAGCAGATGGTTTTGGAGAGCTATTAAAATATGCCGCTGACGGTGTGAATTTCGTATTTGGTGGATTAGTAAATCAAAAAGAGTTTTCGTTCTTTTTAAGTGTATTAATGCCAATCGTATTTATATCAGCCTTAATAGGTATTTTGCAACATATTAAAGTATTACCTATTATTGTGAAATCTATTGGTCTAGCATTAAGTAAAGTAAATGGAATGGGGAAACTAGAATCATATAACGCTGTGGCATCGGCGATTTTAGGACAATCGGAAGTATTTATTTCGGTTAAGAAACAACTAGGGTTATTGCCAGAGAAAAGAATGTATACATTATGTGCATCAGCAATGTCTACAGTTTCTATGTCTATCGTTGGATCATATATGGTTTTATTAAAACCACAATATGTTGTAACCGCTTTAGTGCTTAACTTATTCGGTGGCTTCATCATTGCTTCTATCATTAACCCGTATGAAGTTACTGAGGAAGAAGATATGTTAGAAGTACAAGAAGAAGAGAAAAAGACTTTCTTTGAAGTATTAGGGGAATACATTATTGATGGATTTAAAGTTGCGATTACAGTAGCAGCTATGTTAATTGGTTTCGTAGCTCTTATCGCATTCATTAATGCAGTATTTAAAGGTGTAATCGGTATTTCATTCCAAGAAATTCTTGGTTATGCATTTGCACCATTTGCATTTATTATGGGTGTACCTTGGCATGAAGCAGTTAATGCCGGAAATATTATGGCAACAAAATTAGTATCAAATGAATTTGTCGCTATGACAGATTTAGCACAAGGAAACTTTAATTTCTCAGATAGAACGACAGCGATTATCTCTGTATTCTTAGTTTCATTTGCAAACTTCTCTTCAATTGGGATTATTGCAGGAGCAGTTAAGAGCTTAAATGAAAAGCAAGGGAATGTAGTCGCAAGATTTGGTTTGAAATTACTATTCGGTGCAACATTAGTAAGTTTCTTATCAGCAACAATCGTTGGTTTATTATTTTAATAGATTTATATAATATAAAAAGGAATGGTGATTGTAATGAGAATGGTAGATATTATCGCAAAAAAACGTGACGGCAAAGAATTAACGACTGAAGAAATCAAATTCTTTATTAATGGATATACAGACGGAAGTATTCCTGATTATCAAGTGAGTGCACTTGCAATGGCAATCTTCTTTAAAGATATGACAGATCGCGAACGTGCAGATTTAACGATGGCGATGGTTGAGTCTGGAGAAACGATCGACTTATCAGCAATTGAAGGAATTAAAGTAGACAAACATTCAACTGGCGGTGTTGGTGATACAACAACATTAGTATTAGGACCATTAGTAGCTGCTTTAGATGTACCAGTAGCAAAAATGTCTGGTCGTGGTTTAGGGCATACAGGCGGAACAATTGATAAATTAGAAGCGGTAGAAGGATTCCACGTTGAAATTACGAAAGAACAATTCATTGATATTGTAAACCGTGACAAAGTAGCTGTTATTGGACAAACAGGAAACTTAACACCTGCAGATAAAAAGATTTATGCATTACGCGACGTAACAGGAACTGTTAACTCAATTCCTTTAATCGCAAGTTCAATTATGAGTAAAAAAATTGCAGCTGGTGCTGACGCAATCGTACTTGATGTAAAAACAGGTGCTGGTGCATTTATGAAAACAGAAGAAGATGCAAAAGAATTAGCACATGCAATGGTACGTATCGGAAATAACGTAGGACGTCAAACAATGGCAGTTATTTCAGATATGTCACAACCTCTTGGATTTGCGATTGGTAATGCTCTAGAAGTGAAAGAAGCAATTGATACGTTAAAAGGTGAAGGTCCAGAAGATTTAACAGAATTAGTACTTGTATTAGGAAGTCAAATGGTCGTACTTGCGAAAAAAGCAAATACGTTAGAAGAAGCTCGTGAAATGCTAATTGAAGTGATGAAAAACGGAAAAGCAACTGAGAAATTTAAAGAGTTCTTAAGCAATCAAGGCGGAGATAGCTCAATTGTAGACAATCCAGAAAAAATGCCACAAGCGAAGTATGTAATTGATGTACCTGCAAAAACTTCAGGTGTTATTTCTAACATTGTTGCAGATGAAATCGGTATCGCAGCTATGTTACTTGGTGCTGGCCGCGCAACAAAAGAAGATGAAATTGATTTAGCAGTAGGTTTAATGTTACGCAAAAAAGTTGGCGATGCAGTAAAAGAAGGCGAGCCGTTCGTAACAATCTACGCAAATCGTGAAAATGTAGAAGATGTAAAAGCAAAAATTTATGAGAACATCTCTATCGCTGAAACAGCAGTGGCTCCTAAATTAGTTCATACAGTTATTACTGACTAATCATTATTTCATTTACTTTGAGGGGGAAATAATATGGATAAGAAAAAATATATTGAAGAAGCAAACAAGATGTTATCGAAAGCGTATATTCCGTATTCTAAATTTCCTGTTGGCGCAGCGTTAGTTACGAAAGAAGGGAAAATCTATACTGGTTGTAATATAGAAAATGCTTCTTACGGTTTATGTAACTGTGCAGAAAGAACAGCAATATTTAAAGCAGTATCAGAAGGTGAGCGCGATTTTAGTTACTTAGTTATTACAGGAGAAACTGATGGACCGATTTCACCATGTGGTGCGTGTAGACAAGTAATTGTTGAATTCTGTGATCCGAAAATGCCTGTATTACTAACGAATGTAAAAGGTGATGAAAAAGAAGTGACTGTTGAGCAATTACTTCCAGGTGCTTTCACAATTGACGATTTAAAATAAGTTAAAAAGCCATTTTGCAATTATTAATTGCAGAATGGCTTTTTTGTTCATATTCCGTTCATAAACTTTGCGTAAAATGATTGCAGCGAATATGGAAAGTTTACAGCAGGAGGAATATAATGAAGAAATTCTATAATGCGGCATGTAGTTACTTATTGGTTTATGATTTTGCTAAAAAAGTCATTTAAATAGATAGGAGTGGAAAGTATGATAGCACTTTTATCAAGTGTCATAGCGGTTTGTATGGCTGTTGGGGTAATGTTTCTACGTTTTAAAGCAGCGAAAAAGCCGGTAACGAAAAAGAAAATTATATTACCACCAATTTTTATGAGTACAGGCGCGATGATGTACTTTTTACCAGAGTTTCGATTAACATCGTTAGAAATAGTCGAGGCAATTAGTATAGGGCTTATTTTCTCTATTTTTCTTATTAAAACAACTAAGTTCGAAATAAAGGGCGAACATATATTTATGAAACCGTCAAAAGCATTCATATTCATTTTAGTAGGCTTATTAGCTGTACGCGTGGCATTAAAGTCATATTTAAGCCAATCAATTGATTTGGCAGAGTTAAGCAGCATGTTTTTCTTACTTGCATTTGCGATGATTGTGTCGTGGAGAATTGCGATGTATCGCTCGTTTACTAAATTAGAAAAGACAATAAACAGAGCTGGAATTTCTATATAGGAAATCCAGCTCTGTTTATGTTTTATTGAAATTCTTTAGCGTGGAACTCATTTGCTTAATTTTAAACGTATTTGAGCATCTTGTAATGCAACTGGTGTAACGTTAAGACCATTCGAATCAACAATTTTTGTATTTAATAAAATGGAATCTAGGCTTCCACGAAATGTTTCTGTATAGTTTTGACGTAACATTTGTTGTTCTTGTTTTTCATCAACTGTTAATCCAGATGTTCTTTCTTTTTTTGATAATTCATTAATACGGAATAAAATATTTTGCATTTTGTTCACCTCTTGTTTTAAATTAAATTAGTAACTTACTAATTTATAGTTATTGTAACTTGTTTAGTTGTTTGTGTCAATACTATCTAAAAATAAGTTAGAAATTGACGAAAAATTATAACAATAATAGAATAAAGTGTATTGAATAATTAGTTTCACAATTATACATAAAACGCTAGGGGGATTATTATGAAATCAACATTTTTTGCTCAAAATAGAGAAAGACTAACGAAAACATTACCTGATGAATCCGTTACGATTTTATTTGCGGGACAAGCACCGCATATGTCAGCTGATGCACATTATAAATTTGTACCGAATCGTAATTTTTACTACTTAACGGGAATCGATGAACCAAATGTTATTTTTATGCTAAAAAAGTTTGGGAATAGTGTAGAAGAGACACTTTTTATTGAAAAATCAGATCCAGTAATGGAAAAATGGGTTGGGAAAACAGTTTCTAGCGAAGAAGCAGAGGGAATTTCAGGTATAAAGAAAGTTGTATATTTAGATAGCTTTGAAAAGACAATGTCAAATATACTTTTTACAGAAAATGCGAAGCATCTATATTTAGATATAGAACGTCGTGAGTGGAATGGTACGGAGACAAAAACATTAGCATTTGCTAAACATGTAAGAGAACAATACCCACACGTAACAATTGGTAATGTATATCCGAACATTTGTGAATTACGAGTATTTAAAACAGAGGAAGAAATTGAAATTATTAAAGAAGCGATTGCTATAACGCAAGACGGTATTTACAACGCACTTAAGCATGCAAAAGCAGGTATGATGGAGTATGAATTAGAAGCTCAATTTGATTTTACACTGAAATCATCTGGCATTAAGCACCATGCGTTCAATACAATTTTGGCAAGTGGTAAAAATGCTACAGTTCTTCATTATGAAGATAATGATGCACAAATTCAAAATGGTGATTTAGTATTGCTAGATTTAGGTGCTCAAAAAGACTACTATAACGCTGATATTAGTTATACATTCCCGGCAAATGGAACATTCTCTAGTCGTCAAAAACAAATTTATAATATTGTATTAAAGGCATTAAAAGAAACAACAGAGATTATTAAGCCAGGATTAAAGTTCGCTGCATTAAATGAGCATACAAAAAAGGTGCTGGCAGAAGAGTGTAAAGCAATTGGCTTAATTCAAGAAGATGAAGAGTTATCAAAATACTATTATCATGGTGTCAGCCATTTCCTTGGTTTAGATACACATGATGTAGGAACATATAAAGATAGAGTGTTAGAAGAAGGTATGGTTATAACAATTGAACCTGGTCTTTATATTGAGGAAGAGTCGATTGGTATTCGAATAGAAGATGATATTCTTGTAACGAAAGACGGGTATGAAAACTTATCAAAAGATATCATTAGAGAAGTTGAAGAAATTGAAGAATTTATGAGTGTAAATAATGAACATGTAAAAGGAAACCAAGCTGTAGTTAAATAATAAAAAAGTCATCACTAATTTATTTGAACTTTATCTCGAATCGTGGACAATTAAAAAATCCAGGATTCGGGATAGGGTTCTTTTTATCTTCGAAATACTAATCTTTAATTATTAATCCTAATAAAGTTGCAAACTGAACAGCTTGATATGTTGATACTTTACATCCTCTTAAATCGTTCACTGAAACTGTAAGTGTATCAAAGGTAGAAGAACTAATATCTATCCCCTTCAGTGATGTCTGATCAAAATTAGCTTCATCAAGACTACATAATTGGAATTCAACTTTTTTAAGTTTACAGTCAAAAAAATCTGCATTATTTAATGAAGTTTCATTAAATATAATTTTTTCTAGTTTAGAATTCCCAAATGCTGCTAAATTCAAAATTGAATTCTCAAATTTAACATTTCCTAAGCTAGATTCTGCAAAATTAACCCCGATTAATTTACTGTTTTTAAATTCGACTCTATGAACAGAAGAATTGCTTAAATTAACATTTGATAAATCGCAGTTTTCAAAACAAACATCTGTAATATCAATATTGCTAAAGTCTGTATTAGTGAATTTACAATTCTTTATCACTGCATCATACAATCGCACTCTATCTACAGATTCATTTTCGAAAGTGGAGTCTATAATTTCACACACTTCTAATGTTGGATCTTCTTCATAAAAAATATCTTGAAAATTCTTTGAAGATAACTCTGGTGAAATTTTTGGTCTATCAATTTTCATCGTATATCAATCCTCTTCTATTTGATATATTTGTGTAATTTGAGTCTATTGTCTTCTTGTAAGGAACATTAGTTCTTATTATACAAAAATGTAAGTTCTTTTGTGAAGAGCATTTTAGCTACATTTTTCTTATTTAATAATAGCAGTGTTATTGTTTCTTAAGAAATAACGCCAAAACAAATACGAGAACGGCTAGTATAGTCGCTACAAGGAAAATATTTTGTATTTCTAAAATATTCGCCTCTTGTAATGTCTCCGCTTTTAGTAATCTTCCAATTAGCTTACGTAAGATCTAATTACATCTCCTTATTTTCTTGAAAATCAACTTCTATAATGATTTTGAAAAAGAAAAAGGAGGGATTTTCCATGAAGCGATTTGTATTAGCAGCCGTTACAGTCTCTGTAATATTTTTAATTGCTGCCTGTTCTGTGACGACAAATACAACAAATGATCATAAAAATATGAATGATAAAAAAACACTACAGACTGAAACAGCTACAACACCATTGAAGGTTGAAAAAGGACCAGAAGTTACTTTAATTGCGAAAGAAGAAAAGCAAAAATTAAGTAACGGTGTTATTGTTCCAGTCTGGACATTTAATGGCTCATCTCCTGGTCCAGAAATTCGGGTGAAAAAAGGTGAAAAGGTGAAAGTGACATTAAAAAATGAATTATCTGCACCAGTATCTATTCATTGGCATGGATATCCTGTCCCAAATAACATGGATGGAATTCCAGGCGTGACGCAAGATGCGGTTGAACCAGGAAAAAGTTTCACTTACGAATTTGAAGCGAACGTACAAGGAACGTACTGGTATCACTCGCATCAAGATTCTGTAAATCAATTAGATAGAGGTTTGTATGGAGCGCTCATTGTAGAAGATACAAAGGAAAAATATGATAAAGATTACACATTAATGTTGGATGAATGGGTTACAGATAAAGAAGAAATTAATAAGCAGTTAAAAGAAATGACAAAAGGGCAAATAGGTAATAAATCTAAAGGTAATGAAAATGGGGAAAAGAATGATGATATGGACATGGACAGTGATAGAAAAGACTCTAGTAATATGGCAGGAATGGACCATGGAAATATGAAGATGGAAGGTCATGATATGAGTATGTATGATTTATTCACAATCAATGGAAAAAGCGGTGATTTAGTAGCGCCATTAAAAGTGAATAAGGGAGATAAAGTTCGTCTTAGACTCGTCAATGCTGGTTATCTATCACATGATATACATGTTCATGGTCATGATATAAAAGTAATTGCGACAGATGGTCAGCCAATAAACGATCCAAAAGTTATAAAGGATAAAGTAATTTCAATCGCACCGGGTGAACGTTATGATATTGAATTTACTGCTAATAATCCTGGGAAGTGGTATGTTGAAAACCATTCAAAAAATAAAGGTGCAAAAGGAATGAAAGCTGTTATTGAGTATGATGGCAGCAAAGAGATGAAAGATAAAGCAGACGAAAAAGAAAAATTACCGAAAGTAGATATAATGAAATATGGTACTAAAAAATTAGGTAGTTTCACGTTAAATCAAGAGTATACTGCCACATATAATATGGACTTAAATACGCAAATGAATGGAAATGAAATGGTATATACAATTAACGGAAAGGTATTTCCAGATATTGACCCAATTCAAGTGAAAAAGGGTGATTTAGTAAAAGTGAAGTTGGTAAATCGTTCTAAAATGGATGATCACCCAATGCATTTACACGGGCACTTCTTCCAGGTGTTGAGTAAAGATGGAAAACCGATAAAAGGTTCTCCAATTGTAAAAGATACATTGAACTTAAAACCGGGTGAAGAATATGAAGTAGCCTTTGTAGCAGACAATCCGGGTGAGTGGATGTTCCACTGTCACGACCTACATCATGCTTCAGCAGGGATGGTAACGGAAGTGAACTATACAGATTATAAATCTGACTATGTTCCAAACCAAAACATTCCTAATAAGCCAGAATAATAGGAAGCAGTTATCCTATGGATAGCTGCTTATTCATTTTTGTTGCAAGTACTAATGTATATGTTGATTATGCCCAGGTGAAGGAGTATGATCTGGGAATGTCGCGAATACGGCAACGATAATTACTACACTAATTGAAAGTAATAACAAAAAACGCTGTTGGATAAAAGTAGAAAAGTTCTCCGATAACAATTGAATCACACAGGACATAGTAATCGTTATAGTAAGTAAAAGGCTAATGAACAATATACTATGAGCTTGTTGAGCATTTAACATTTCTGTAATCATTGCTCCCATCATACTTGCCATTAATCCAGAGAACATTCCTTCTAAAGCAGTATATAGGTGAAAACGTAGACCGATTAAAAAACCGATAAAACCACTAATTAAAATAGCAAGCAAAGTAGAATATAGTAATTCCCCCTTAAAGAGAATGCCTAAATAAAAACCAATACTTAAACCGATACTCATACTAAAAGACATAATAAATACCATATACTCCATTAGGGTACTCTTACGTTTAGAGATATTGGATGCAATAAGAATTGAGGTACAGCAAAGTGTTAAGGTAGTTAACGTATAAGCAAACATTATGATACCTCCTTGTCCTATCGTTCATTTCATCATATGTTTATATGGAGAGTACTTATGCTTATTAATATCTGCATATTATCTGCACAATTTCATAGATGTAAGCAAAGGAACGCTTGATTTTTTAGGGCGTCTTTTTTAATTGTAAGCATGTGAAAGAAATTGTTATATTATGAGTTTCTATTGTGAAGCCATAAAGAATAAGCGTATAATATTATAGGTCTCACATTTGCGAGACAAACCGCGAATGATAAATAAGATTGTTGTTTTATCATCGCTTCTAAACATATATACAATGAAAGTAACACTGGAATACAGATAGGGAGTTATAAAATGAAATTAATTATTGCCGAGAAACCAGATCAAGGTTTGGCTCTTGTTTCACAATTTAAATATCGCCGGAAAGATGGGTATTTAGAAGTAGAAGCGAATGAGTTATTTCCAAATGGAGCGTACTGTACATGGGCAATTGGTCATTTGACGCAGTTATGTAATCCAGAGCATTATCACGCAGAGTGGAAAAAATGGTCACTTAATACGTTACCGATGATTCCAGAGCGTTTTCAATTTGAAGTAACAAAGTCAAAGTATAAGCAATTTAACGTTGTGAAACAGCTGTTACATAATCCACAGGTAACAGAAATTATTCACGCAGGCGATGCTGGGCGTGAAGGGGAACTGATCGTACGAAATATTATTAATCTTTGTAACGTGCAAAAGCCGATGAAGCGTCTATGGATTTCGTCTTTAACGAAGCAAGCTATTTACCAAGGATTTAAAAATCTACTTGATGAATCAGATACAATTAATACGTATTACGAAGCATATACAAGATCTTGCGCTGACTGGGTTGTTGGTATGAATGCATCACGTGTCTTTAGTATTTTGCTAAAGAAAAAAGGAATGAATGATGTATTTTCTGCTGGTCGTGTCCAGACACCAACGTTAGCATTGATTGTAAAGCGAGAGAAAGAAATTGAAAACTTTAAGTCAGAGCCGTTTTGGGAAGTGTTCGCAACCTTTAATATAGAAGGAAAGAAATATGACGGGAAATGGGAAAAGGATAATGAATCCCGCTTAAAAGACCCTGATATGGCGAATAAAATTGCGGCATTTTGCCAAGGGAAACCGGCTGTTGTGAAGGAAATGAAAACGGAGCGTAAAGAGTTTCAGCCGCCGCTTTTATTTAACTTATCAGCACTGCAAGCGACAGCGAATAAAGCCTTTAAATTTTCACCGAAAAAAACGCTTGATATAACGCAAGCACTATATCAAAAAGGGATTGTTTCTTATCCACGTTCAGATTCTAACTATGTTACTCAAGGAGAAGCAGCGACGTTCCCTGATATTTTACAGAAGTTAAGTCAGTTTGATGAATATAAAGGTTTATTACCGGCTCCGGTTGAATCCATTATGAACAATAAGCGTTATGTGAATGAAAAGAAAGTTACAGATCACTACGCGATCATACCGACAGAGCAAGTTACAAATCCAAGCAAACTATCAGGTGATGAAAAGAAAATTTACGATATGATCGTAAGAAGACTAATTGCGGCGCATTATGAAGTAGCGATTTTTGACTATACAACGATTACAACTCTTGTAGATGAACGTGCTGAATTCATTTCAAAAGGAAAACAGCAAATTCAAGAAGGTTGGCGTAAAGTTATTTTCCAAGATGATAAAGATGACGAAACTATTCTTCCAATTGTAGCTGAAGGCGAAGAAGGAAAAGTTGTAAAGGTGAAAGTGAAAGAAGGAAAAACACAGCCACCGAAGCGCTATACAGAAGGACAACTTATTACGTTAATGAAAACAGCTGGTAAGTATTTAGAGAATGAAGAGCTGGAGAAAGTATTAAAGAAAACAGAAGGTTTAGGTACGGAAGCGACTCGCGCAGGTATTATTACGATGCTGAAAGACCGTAAATATATAGATGTGCAGAAAAACCAAGTGTATGCGACCGATAAAGGAAAAGTATTAATTACAGCAATCGGTGATAAAATACTCGCTTCACCAGAAATGACTGCAAAATGGGAGCAACGCCTTGCGGAAATCGGGGAAGGTACAGCTTCACCAGCTACATTTATGGAACAGACGAAAAAGCTATCAGCTAAAATTATTGAAGACGCAGTTGAAATGTCTGAGAAATGGGATTTCACTGGATTACATGTTGAATCGATTGAACGAAAAGGATCGAAATTTACAACAGGTAAAAAGGTTGGTAACTGTAAAAAATGTGATGGCGATGTAATTGATAAGTCAACGTTTTATGGTTGTTCTAACTATAATACAACGCAATGTGATTTCACCATTTCAAAGAAGATATTAAGTAAAACAATTTCGCAAAAGAATATGACAAAGCTCTTAAAAGATGAAAAGACTGATTTAATTAAAGGCTTTAAAAAGGGCGAGAAAACGTTTGATGCGAAATTAGAGTGGAAAGATAATAAGATTAATTTTGTATTTGAGAATTAATTTGTTAAAAGAGCATGACATAAAACTGTCATGCTCTTTTGTTTTTCTTTTATATAAGATTTAACGATAAAAAAAATCCTTTAAATAATAATTTTTTATTGTAAAACGATAAATTTTGTATTAAAATCAAAATCATAATAAATGAGTGAGGTGCTTTTGTTAAAAGGTAACAACCTTATTTTTAAAATTAGAGGAGGTATAACTATGAACATTAACAATTTGATTGTTAAAAATATGGATAACTCCCATGAGTTGGAGAAGATGTATAGAAAAGATCCGAAAGCTTTTAAAAAAGCATTCTCACAAGCATGGGACCAAAACCCTGATTCTCAAGTTCTAGGTGCTTGGTATGAAAGGTTGCATTTCAAGGAGAAAGTAAATAAAGAAAAAACATCTTTGTTTCAAAAAGGTTTCTTATTCATGGGCCTTTTAGCTATTCTGGCCGGCATAAGCACCAGGATCATTTTCCACTTTGTTGAGCAGGAAGCAATTGCTCCAATTAATTTGGCTTTTGGTGTAATTCCCTTTATTGCTGCTTATTTTGTTTACAATAATACTCCGAAAAAAAGTATTATTTATTCCCTTGCAGCGTTGTTCCTAATTTCCGGGATGTATCTTAATACGTTGCCATTAAATTATAAAGACAGTACCATTCTTGCTTATTTGCATCTTCCTATATTTTTATGGGTCTTAGTAGGGCTTGCGTTTACAGGAAATGAATATTCAAAAGGCAGTACAAGATTAGCCTATATAAAATTTAATTTAGAATATTGTCTTCTCTACGCCAGCATGGCAGTGAGCGGAATGATACTAGCAGTATTCACCATGCGTTTATTTAGCTTTGTTGACTTAGATATAGGAGAATTCTATTTTAGTAATGTTGTTTTATTTGGAGCAGCGGCTCTCGCTATTGTGGCTGCATACTTAGTATCAATGAATCTTAAGCTTGCTAAAAATATTACACCATACATATCTAAAATTTTTAGTCCTCTCGTCCTGATCACGTTGCTTATCTATCTTATAACGGTAATTTGGGTCGGGAAAAATCCGTTCTTGGATCGCAATTTCCTAATGGCTTTCAACGGAATACTCCTTGGTGTATTGGCTGTTACCATATTTTCTATCGTTGAAAGTGACTCGGACGAGAAAAAGAACATTTCAGATTATATAAATTTTTCCTTAATTGTTCTGGCGCTTATTATTGACACTGTCGCATTGTCAGCCATAGTATTTAGACTTTCTTCTTACGGGATTACGCCTAATAGACTTGCTGTTTTAGGAGTAAACGTACTGATTTGGGCAAATCTCATTTGGATTATGTTTTCCTATATGCATTTCTTGCAAAACAAATCAGGACCGACAGCTATCCAAGATGCCGTTACGAAGTATTTGCCAATATACGGACTTTGGGCAGCTTTCGTTATATTTACGTTCCCTATCATTTTTAATTAGAAAGGATTTGTTAATGTAACGAAAAGTAAATTTTCTATAGCATATAAAATTTTTAGTGCCGATTGATTTATAATTGGTATTATTACGTTTGTAGTTTCGGTAATTTCATTTGTATCGATAAATAAGAAATAAGTGTTGTATGTAATCTTTCCATAATAAAAAACGTCCCAAAATGGGACGTTTTTTATTATGCGTATTGCCGTTTTCTCTTAATAAGCAACAAAACTTGTGACACACAAGCTAGTACCGGTAACTCAATCAACGGTCCAATAACGAGTGCAAGTGCGATAAGAGGCTCGTCTGGAAAAGCTGTTACAGCGATAGCGAGTGCAACAGGTGAGTTTCTTGCTAACGTTGTTAAGCTTAGACTTACTGTATCTTTGTAAGATAAATGCATGATGCGTCCGATAAATTGTCCTAGTAAAAAATTAATGATGAAGAACAATAGAACAGGAACGAGTAATAATAAAACGACATTCATATTTTGCAGCAAATATTTACCTTGTGATGCAAACATCGCTACTATTGCTAAACTTAAAAATACAATTTGAGCAGAGCTGAAAAACGGAATGAGTTTATTCTCGAGAGTTTCAGCTTTTTTCATTTTATTCATAATGAATTTTGTAGCGTGTGCAAGTATAAATGGTAAGACGATTACGATAACAATACTTTCTACTAAAACAGAAACCGCTACAGTTTTCATGACACCAGCAAATAAAAATAAATAAATTGGAAGGAGTAGTACTTGCAAAATTAAATTTACCGGTAAAATTGCAGTAGAAAGTGCTACATTTCCTTTCGCTATTTCAGTAAAGATTAAGTACCAATCTGTGCATGGAGTAACCATTAACATTATAAATCCAACCCAAAGTGCTGGATGATCTGAAAGAAATAGTGCTCCTAATCCCCAAGCGAGTAAAGGTGTCCATAAGAAGTTAATAGTAAGACTTGTTCCAGCAAATTTTAAATTGCGAAATCCGTTTTTTATTTCTTTTAATGGGATGCTGAGGAATAATCCATATAGCATGAAAAATAAGAAGGGGACAATAAACTTGTCTGAATACGTATGTATCATATTTAATTGTCCGAGTACGATGCCGCATGTAACAGCAAAAAGAATAATAAAAGTTTGAATCTTTTCTATAGTGCTCATGAATAAATCCTTTCTATATATGAATTTTCCTCTCTAAGTTTATTATACAAGTAATAAAGATGTATTTGGTGTTCAATTGTATTTTAGTTAATATTTTTAAATTGAGATTTTGTTTTTTATTAAAAGTTACTTGACTAAAGTAAGTGACTATATTACAATAACTTACATAAGGTAATTAAATAACAAAAAGTTTCGGAGGCTTAACTTAAGGTATCTATTGGAACTTTTTCTTAGAATAAGAATTTTTATGATGATGAATAATGAATATGAAAAGAAAGATTAGGTGAAGAAAATGGGACTATTTAGTTCATTATTTGGTAAAAAAGAAGAAAATACGAATGTAGAGGGGAATAAAAAAATGTCAAAAGTATTATTTGTAAAAGCAAACGATCGTCCAGCGGAGCAAGCAGTTAGTTCAAAAATGTATGAAACATTTGTAAGTACTTATAAAGAAGCAAATCCAAATACAGAAATTACGGAATTAGATTTATTTGCATTAGATCTTCCTTATTACGGAAATATCGCGATTTCAGGTGGATATAAACGTAGCCAAGGCATGGAGTTAACAGCTGAAGAAGAGAAGGCGGTTGCTACAGTAGATCAATATTTAAATCAGTTTTTAGAAGCTGATAAGGTTGTATTTGCATTCCCATTATGGAACTTTACAGTACCAGCACCATTAATCACATATATTTCATACTTATCTCAAGCTGGAAAAACGTTTAAATATACAGCAAATGGTCCAGAAGGTTTAGTTGGTGGTAAGAAAGTAGTTGTGTTAGGTGCTCGTGGTTCAGATTACTCTTCAGAGCAAATGGCTCCTATGGAAATGGCAGTTAATTACGTAACAACTGTACTTGGATTCTGGGGAATTACAAATCCAGAGACAGTTGTAATTGAAGGACACAATCAATATCCAGATCGTTCACAACAAATTGTTGAAGAAGGTCTAGAAAACGTTAAAAAAGTAGCAGCGAAATTTTAATTTATGATAGTAAATGGAAAAACCAACATGGATGACCGTGTTGGTTTTTTAGTCTATTTTTCATGTTAAAAAATGTATATTTATAAAATAAAAGAAAAGTTCGAAAATAGTATTGCAAAATATTATATAGCAAACTATAATGAGTTCAAGAATAGTTGATACTTAAATTAAATATTCAGAAAATTCAATTAGTTAAAATTGGAAAATGAGATAAGGAAATTTGAATGGGGGTTATATTATGGCGAATAAAGTACCGTTTTCGTTCATAGTAGTTATTGGATTAATGTTATTTGCACTATTTTTTGGAGCAGGAAATTTAATTTTCCCAGCGATGCTTGGTCAATCAGCAGGAGAGAATGTATGGATTGCTAACGCTGGATTTTTAGTAACTGGTGTTGGATTACCATTACTAGGTGTACTAGCATTTGGTTTTTCAGGTAAAGATGATTTACAGTCATTAGCAAGTCGTGCTCACCCAGTGTTCGGGATTGTATTTACAACAGTCTTATACTTAGCGATCGGTCCGTTATTTGCAATACCGAGAACAGGAAATGTATCTTATGAAATTGGTCTTAAGCCGTTTATGCCAGAGGGAGTAGGTTCTACACCTTTAATTCTTTTCACAATTATATTCTTTAGCATCACTTGTTTTTTTTCGCTAAATCCCGCGAAAATTGTCGATATTGTTGGAAAAATTTTAACGCCAATTAAGTTGACTTTCATCGGTATTTTAGTAATCGTTGCTTTTATACATCCGATTGGAGATATGCAAGCACCAGTGGAAGCTTATACATCACATGCATTCTTTAAAGGATTCCAAGAAGGATACTTAACGATGGATACGCTTGCATCATTTGTATTCGGGATTATCATCATCAATGCTATTAAAGAAAAAGGTGCGAAAACGAAAACACAAATTATGGTCGTTTGTGCAAAAGCGACAATAATTGCAGCATCTATTTTAGCAATTATCTATACAGCTCTTTCTTATATGGGTGCTTCAAGTGTTGCAAAGCTTGGACATTTAGAGAACGGCGGAGAAGTATTAGCGAAAGTTTCTAACTACTATTTCGGATCATATGGCGGAGTATTATTAGGATTAATGATTACAGTAGCTTGTTTAACAACTAGTGTGGGACTTGTATCAGCATGTTCTTCATTCTTCCATAAGTTATTCCCAAATGTTCCTTACAAAGCAATTGCAATCACACTATGTGTATTTAGTGCAATTGTTGCAAACGTAGGATTAACACAGTTAATCGCAGTTTCTGTTCCAGTATTAACAGCAATTTATCCACTAGCAATCGTATTGATTTTCTTAACATTCTTCCATTCATTATTCAAAGGAAGAGCTGAAGTTTATCAAGTGAGCTTAATCGTAACATTTATCATCAGCTTATTCGATGGATTAAGTGCAGCTGGAGTTAACATTGAAGTAGTAAGCCAAGTGTTCACTAAATTCCTTCCGATGCAGGAAGTAGGATTAGGCTGGATCTTCCCAGCGATTATCGGTGGATTTATCGGATATGGCATTAGCGTTGTAAAAATGAAAAATCAAGTTCAACCAGCAACTAGAGCGGATAAGAAAATAGGTTAAATAAAAAAGTTATAGAACTTGTTTCTATAACTTTTTTTGTTACTATTAATAATGAGAAAAAATAAAGTAGTAGGGGAAATAAAATGAAAAAAACAATTGATCATATCGGAATCGCAGTTCGTGATATAGATAGTACTATACGTTTTTATGAACAGGTTCTATCAGGAGAATTAATAGATCGTTACGTAAGTGAGGCACCAGGTGTAGAAAGCGAAGTAGCCATTCTTGAAGTGGATGGAGATAGAATTGAATTACTTGCGCCGACAAATAACACCACTTCACCAATTGCCCGATTTATAAAACAAAAAGGTAAAGGTGTACATCACGTTGCGTATCGAGTAGATGATTTAGATGTAGCTTTAGAGGAATTGAAAGAACAAGGAATTCGAACGTTAGAGCATACACTGCGCATTAATAAGCACGGTAGAAGGTTAATTTATCTTAACCCAGCGGATACAGAAGGAACGATTATCGAGTATTGTGATTATCCGGAAGAGAAATAGAAGAAGGGTATTTTTAAAAAGGTGTTACGTAATAACGTAACACCTTTTTATTTATGTATTTCACATTTTCTTCACAAATGATTCACGATAACTTTTCTTTTTTAATAACTTACATAAATATATTTTATGATATAATAACAATCGGCTTTAAAAATGTAAGTTGTATCTATCATAATAGTTACTATTATATTGGAAGTTTAGAGGTGGAAGAGAAATAAAGAGTTATACTTTATAGAAATTTATATTTAATCAGGTTAATATTTCTACGGAGAATCAAACTTTGGAAGTTAAAGTAATGAAAATAGAGCAATGAGGAAGAGAGAAGTGAAATGAGTGTGAAAGTAATGAGAAGATTAGGGATATGGCTATTACTTGTGTGTGTGCTTATCATATTGATACCGCAAAGTGCATTTGCTCATGCGTACGTTGTGAAATCAAACCCTACTGAAAATGAAACATTGAAGAAAGCACCATCTGTTGTAAAAATCGAATTCGATGAGGACATACAAGTTTCAAGTTTTAATACATTGTACGTGAGAGATACATCAGGTAAAAGAGTCGATTTAAAAGATGCTCATATTGATAAAAAAAATAAAAAGCTATTAGAAGCTGGATTAAAAGACAATCTCAAAAATGGTCTTTACTCCATTCAGTGGAAAGCTATTTCAGCTGATGGACATCCAATTCAAGGGGTTATTCCATTCCGTATTGGATTAGCGGAAGCGGGAGCAGACGATGTACAAGTGGAAGAGATGGGGTATGTCCCGCAAATCGATATGATTATGGAACGGGGGATTCTATATACGAGTTTCTCGCTATTTTTAGGAGTTCTCTTCTTTAATCTTATTATGTATAAAGGGAATGCAACCTCGGTTCGATCAAGGAGTAAGAACATAATATGGATCTCCTTATTTGGGATATTTATTAGCTTGTTATTCAACCTACCATTGCAAGCAAAAATAAATGCTGATGTTTCGTGGCTAGAAGCATTCAACCCTTTACTATTAAAAGAAACATTACAGCTTTCTGTTTTTGGTTATATATGGATCACTCAAATGGTTCTCATTAGTACGCTTATAATTGTTACGTATTTTGCGGTGAAGCATGAGAAGTTTTCGTCGTTTAAAGTATGGAGTATTCCAATACTATTATTTATAGGGTTACTTGTTATGAAAGCATTTAATAGTCACGCATATGGTTTAAAGTTTAAAGAGATTGCTGTCGTTATGGATTTTCTACATTTATTCGCAGCTTCATTATGGGTTGGTGGTTTATCATCTATTATTCTTCTTTTACGTAAAGAGGATAACAAGTGGCATATGTATTGGGATATGATTAAGCGTTTTTCACCGTGGGCAACAGGTGCTGTCATCGTGATTTTAATAACAGGCCTTTTTAACAGTACATTTTTTATTCCAACAATCCACTCGTTATTTGATACGAAGTATGGATTGGCTTTATTAACAAAGATACTTTTATTCATTTTCATGGGGATATTGGGAATTATTCATTATGTGAAAGGGAGAATGCGAGCGCAGCAAGGATTAGGAGCTACGGTGAAAGTAGAGTTTGTCATTGGAAGTATTATTTTCGTAATCGTAGCTTTTATGACAAACGTACAAACACCACCGATGCCTCCTACTGGACCTTTTACAGAGAGTAAGCAATTAGATAATGGATATGAACTTACGCTAAATGTAAGTCCGAATAAGGTAGGACAAAATAAATTCCATATTACACTAAAGGATGAAAAGGGACAGCCTATTACTGATATGGAACAAATGATATTGACGACTCAATCATTAGATATGAACATGGGAAAAGGTTCATTTAAAGTTTCGGTAGTTTCACCGGGAGAATATGAAGCAGAAGGTATGTATATTAACATGACAGGAAACTGGAATATACATGTTCATGGATTAACAAAATCTCTTGATAGTTTCGATACAGATTTTAAATTTATTGTCGGTGGCAGATAAAAAGAAGCTATGTATGAAAAGGAGCTAATAGAAAATGAAACGTATAAAAAAATTAGGAACAACAATGATCGCAACAATTATTGCAATGGGAATTTTTTCGTTACCTGTTAGTGCGCACGTCACTGTAAAACCAGCAACTTCTGACATTGGTTCTTGGGAGACTTATACGATAAAAGTACCAGTTGAAAAAAATGTAGCAACGACAAAAGTTACACTGAAAATACCGTCTGGAGTAGAGTTCCAGCAGTATGAACCAGTGCCAGGATGGAAAATTGAGGAGCAAAAAGATACAGCCGGAAAAGTTAAAACTGTAGTATGGGAAGCGACAGGAGAAGGGATTTTAACTGGCCAGTTCCAGCGATTTACTTTCGTCGCTAAAAATCCGGATAAAGAGCAAAAAATAGCTTGGGACGCATATCAACAATATAAAGACGGAGAAATTGTTGAATGGACAGGTGATGAAAAAGCTGAAAAACCGCATTCACTTACTACAATTGCAAAAGGTACGTCATTAACAGGAGAACATGGTGAAGTGTCTAGTGTAGAAAAGAATGAAGGTGCTAGTAATATGCAATTGATAGCAATTATTTTATCTATTTTGGCGATTGTATCGTCGGTAAGTGCGTGTGTTTTTGTAGTACGTCGTAAAAAGTAAGACGTAAGAAAGAGCCTACAAACAGTAGGCTCTTTCTTACGTTTATTTCACTTCAACCCGCTGCCTTACAGCAAATGCTTTCGGTTTTATATTTACAAAACAAATGCTCACAACAATAAATAATAGCCCAATAAATAAGCTCATTGTAATGGCCTCATGTAAGAAAATTGAACTTACAATAATAGCAATTAGTGGAATGAGGAATGTATAAGCCCCAACTTTACTTGCTTCACCAGCTCCAACAAGTGTGAAGTATGCAAGCCACCCCATTGCAATAACAAAGAATGAAATAAAGAGAAGTACGCTAACAAATGGTATACTCCAAGCGATACTAGACCAGCTTTCAAACTCTGAACCAAATCCGATTAAGCAAAGGCCACCAATAATAAGCTGAAGTGTTACCATCCAAATGGCATTAACACGGTGACCAGTCTTCTTAATAAATACTGTGCCAAGTGCCCAGCCAATAGCGCATCCTAACGCGAGAAGGATTCCAATAATAGAAATATGTCCTGTTAAACTGCTAGAGCTAATAACACCTACACCAATAAATCCGAGAACAAGCCCGAAAATTTTCAAGCCGTACATTGATTCTTCAAGCCATATCCACGAGAAAATACCGAGTAAAACTGGTTGTAGAAATACAATGGCGGAAAATAACCCAGCAGGCATATATTGAAGGCCGACAGTTTGTAACCCGTAAAATATAATGATGTTAAGTAAAGAAGAAATAACGTATAAATGCCACGTTTCTTTTAAATGTAACTCTTTGTATTTCGGTAATGCGAACAGGAGTAAAATGAATCCTCCAATTAAAGTTCGAACGCCTGCAAATAAAACAGGTGGTGTATAATGCAGGGCAAACTTTGATAAAGGCCAATTGATTCCCCACATGAAAACGAGAAAGGTAAGGATTATGGCCGTCTTAGTTCGAGAAAGCTGTGTCACTGAAAGACCTCCTTGTTGTTATTCATTTCACTATGATATGATATCGACTGTAATAAATAAAATGAATCTTTTTTATAAGGAGTATAAGTGATTAGTTATGACCATTACACAACTGCAAGTATTAATAAAAACTGTTGAGTTAGGTAGTTTTACGAAGGCCGCCAGGGTATTAAATATGACGCAGCCAGCTGTTAGTCATGCGATTTCAAGTATTGAGTCAGAGTTAGGCGTTACTATTCTTATACGTGATAAACGAAAAGGGCTCCTCATTACGGATGTAGGAAACAGGATTCTTGTACATATTAGAGAGATTTTGAACGGTGTAGAGAAGATTGAACAAGAAGTTGCGATGGAGAAAGGACACGAAGTTGGGACGATTCGAATTGGTAGTTTTCCGAGTGCTTCTGCACATTTCTTACCCAAAATGATAAACCTTTTTAAGGAGAAGTATCCGAACTTAGAAGTAGTTCTTTGTGAAGGAACGATTAAAGAAGTTGAAGATTGGTTAGTATCGAGGGTTATTGATATAGGAATTGTTATTTTGCCTAATAAAGATATGGAGATTGTTCCATTAACGAAGGGGAAAATGGTTGCTATCTTAAGAGAGGATCATCCTCTCTGTAAGAAGGACTCTATTACCATTAGTGATTTAGAGAATGAACCAATCATATTATGTAAGGGCGGATACGAACCACCTATTATTGACATGTTTAAACAAGCAAACGTACCACTTCGGACTGAGTATGTAATTTCGACAGTTACTACAGCTTTAAATATGATTCAAGAAGGATTAGGCATTGCAATATTAGCTGAATTATCTTTAACAAATTTACCAAAAAATGTGCAAACGAGAGAATTGGAACCACAAGTATGGAGAGAAATTGCTTTAGCTGTTCCTTCATTAAAGGATTCTTCAATCGCTGTGCAGCTATTTATTGAAGAATTTCAAGCGCTATTTGCAGAATAAAAAGGGGTGTCTCATATATTATAATGGGACACTTTTTAATTTACTTATAAAAAAATCTATGAAAAGGATTGACTTATCTTTTTGTTGTAACTATAATGATTACAACAAGGTGGTGATTACGATGAAAATTAGTAGCCGCTTTTCTATAGCTGTTCATATTTTATCTATTTTAAAAAACAATCCATCTTCACTATGCACTTCAGACTTTATGGCTGAGAGTGTGAATACAAATCCAGTAGTCATTCGTAAAATTATGTCGTATTTGAAACAAGCTGGCTTTGTTTATGTAAATCGTGGACCAGGTGGCGCGGGATTACTAAAAGATTTACATGAAATCACATTGTTAGATGTGTATCATGCAGTGAATGTAGTAGAAGAAGACAAGCTATTTCACATTCACGAGCAACCAAATCCAGATTGTCCAATTGGGGCGAATATTCAAGCGGTGTTAGAAATTATTTTAATTCAAGCGCAATCCGCGATGGAAGAAGTTTTGAGAACTATTACGATGGGGCAATTGTTTGAAACTTTGCAAGAAAAAATGAATGCTTAAATAATATTTGTATTTTTTTGCCATTAATGTAACCGATTCAATTACAACGATGAAGGTAAGGTGTAAAAGTTATGACTGTAAAAATGAAAGTATACTCAGATTTTATATGTCCGTTTTGTTTTTTAGCAAAAGGTCCACTAGATGAGGTAGCGAAAGAGAAAGATGTAGAGATTGAATGGATGCCATTTGAATTACGTCCAAGTCCATATTCAAAAATTGATCCATGGAATGAGCCAGAAAAATTAGGTTCATGGGATGCTTTCATTCTTCCGACAGCGAAGAAATTAGGAATTGATATGCGCTTGCCACGTGTTTCACCACATCCATATACGCATTTAGCTTTCGAAGGATGTCAATTTGCGAAAGAACGTGGACTAGGTAATGAGTATCATCACCGCGTATTCACAGCATTTTTCCAAGAAGAGCAAAACATTGAAGATATTGATGTGTTAACAACATTAGCGGTAGAAGTAGGACTTCCTGAAGCAGAATTTAAAGATGCTTTAGTAACTCGTAAATATAAAGAAAAACATCAAGAAGCAATTCAGCACGCATATGATGAAGCAAAGATTATGGCTGTTCCAACTGTCATGATTGGAGATGAAGTCATTCAAGGACTTGCTAGTAAAGAAACACTAGAAAGGGTCATTGATAAAGAAATTGAAAAGGATAAAACAAATTCATTTGAAGGTATGTAATGTAATACTGATGGATATTGCTAATTCGCTTGTTATGAAATAACAAAATAAATTATAAAACAAACATTTGGAGGAATTAAAATGTCAGCAACTACAACAAACTTAAAAGAAGCAATCGTGAACCGCCGTTCAATTCGTAAAGTAACAAAAAACGATGCAATTACGAAAGAAAGAATTGAAGAAGTGTTAAAAACAGCTTTACACGCACCAACATCTTTCAATATGCAAAGTGGTCGTATGGTTGTATTAATGGATGGAGAGCATGAAAAGTTTTGGGATATTGTTAAAGAAACACTAAGAGCTCGCGTACCAGCAGAAAACTTTGAAGCGACTGTAGAAAGACTAAAAGGCTTCCATGCAGGTGTAGGAACAGTTCTATTCTTTGAAGATCAAGCAACTGTAGAAAAAATGCAAGAAAATGCACCATTATATAAAGATCAGTTCCCATTCTGGTCTCATCAAGGAAATGCGATGTTACAACACACTGTGTGGATGCTATTATCTGCTGAAGGAATTGGGGCGTCATTACAACATTACAATCCAATCGTAGATGCTGAAGTGAAAGAAACTTGGAACATTCCGGCAGAGTGGAGCTTAGTAGGTCAAATGCCATTTGGTGAACCAAACGAACAACCAGCAGAAAGAACGTTCTTGCCTACTGAAGATGTAGTGAAATTTTATTAAGAAATACAATATGTAACGAGAAGGAAGCTGTGCTTAAAAACAGCTTCCTTTTTTGTAGTGGTGTTAATTTATACGCATTTAGGGAAGAAATATAAGAAATAATCCGGTGAGAAGGGAATTAGAAAAATGAATGATGAGAAAAAATATACAGTGGTAGGTACTGATGTTGAGGAAGTAAAGCGTTTAAATAAAAATTCAGGGTTAACGTATAATCAAGTGAAAGAAATGTTAGCGAAGCAAATGCAAAAAAAGAAGTAATTAGATTGAAATCTTTCGTTTTTTCATTTAGCATTTTGATTGGAGAGAGTTAAGTAAAAGGTAACTCTCTTTTTCGTATTAAAGAAGCACCTTATAGAGTGGAGGAAACAACATGAAGAAATGGGTAAAGGTAACGCTGTCTATCTCTGGAGGCATTGTCTTATTAGCATGTGCCGGCGGATATTACGTGTATAAAAATTATTTTCCAAAGGAACCAGAGCGTATTGTATATGATAAAGAAAGAGTGCTACAACCGATACATAATCAGCTTAAAGGAATCAATATAGAAAATGTAAAGATAAAAGAAAAAGAAGTCGTAAATGCGACTGTAGATGAGCTTCAAAAAATGATTGATGATGGAAAGTTGTCATATGAAGAATTAACGAGTATTTATCTCTTTAGAATACAAGAACATGATCAAAATGGAATAACATTAAATTCTGTTACAGAGATAAATCCTAATGCGATGGAAGAAGCAAGAAAGTTAGATCAAGAGCGAGGTAGAAACAAAAAGTCGAATTTATATGGTATTCCTGTCGTTGTAAAAGATAATGTACAGACGGAAAAAGTGATGCCGACTAGTGCAGGAACTTATGTATTAAAAGATTGGATTGCAGATCAAGACGCAACAATTGTGAAGCATTTGAAAGAAGAAGGGGCATTTGTTTTAGGAAAAGCGAATATGTCTGAGTGGGCGAACTATTTATCTTTTACAATGCCAAGCGGGTATAGTGGGAAGAAAGGACAAAATTTAAATCCGTACGGTCCGGTCACATTCGATACTTCAGGGTCAAGTTCAGGATCTGCTACAGTAGTTGCGGCAGATTTTGCGCCGCTTGCAATTGGAACAGAAACGACGGGATCGATTGTTGCACCTGCAACGCAGCAATCAGTAGTTGGTTTACGTCCATCTTTAGGTATGGTAAGCAGAACAGGAATTATTCCATTAGCTGAAACTCTTGATACAGCAGGACCAATGGCAAGAACGGTAAAAGATGCAGCAACGTTATTTAATGCAATGATAGGTTATGACGAAAAAGATGTTATGACAGAAAAAATGAAAGATAAAGAAAGAATTGATTATACAAAGGATTTATCAATAGATGGATTAAAAGGGAAAAAGATAGGCCTTCTTTTTTCTGTAGACCAACAAGATGAAAATAGAAAAGCAGTAGCAGAAAAAGTTAGAAAAGACCTTCAAGATGCAGGTGCAATATTGACTGATTATATTCAGTTAAACAATGGGGGGGGGAGATAATTTGCAAACATTAGAATATGAGTTCAAGCATAATGTAAACGACTATTTTTCACAGCAAAAGAATGTACCGGTAAAATCGTTAGAAGAGATTATAGCGTTTAATAAAAAGGATAGTAAAAGACGAATAAAATACGGACAAACATTAATTGAGGGGTCTGAAAAATCTGCTATAACGAAAGAAGAGTTCGAAAACGTAGTACAAACGAGTCAAGAAAATGCAAAAAAAGAGCTAGATAGGTATTTAGTAGAAAAAGGTTTGGATGCTCTAGTTATGATTAATAACGATGAAGTTCTTCTATCAGCTGTAGCTGGTTATCCGGAATTAGCGGTTCCTGCTGGATATGATAAAAATAGAGAACCAATCGGTGTAGTGTTTGTAGGGAAACAGTTTGGTGAAAGAGAGCTTTTCAATATTGGATATGCGTATGAACAGCAGTCTAAAAATAGAAAATCACCTAGTGTATAAAAAGATTATATGAAAAATAACTGAGATCCACCGAAATATGTTGGTGGATCTCAGTTAAAAGAATCTAACAATATGAAAAGAAAAAAAGGATTCTTCTCAATTAGTAAGAAAGATTGTCTATAGGAGTTCATAAAATGTAATATATTCAATTTCCATCCATTGAAGGGGGAGGTTAATTCTTAATGAATGAAGTAAAGAGTTTTTTTCGAAGTAGAGGGTTTCAACGGTTTCTCGTTTTAATAATAGTAGCGCTTGTATTATATGCATTAAAAAGTATGATCAATTTAATATTAATTACGTTTATACTGACGTTTTTAATGGATCGATTTCAACGTTTTATTTCAAGAAAATTGAAAGTAAACCGGAAAATTGTTATTGCATGTTTGTATATAATACTAGTTTCCTTTATAGGCACAACATTATATAAATATTTACCTGTGCTGACGATACAAATTTCACAATTAATTTATCAATTTAAACTGTTTTTTCAAAATCCACCTGATAATGAAATCGTTAAATATGCACTTTCGACAATTAATGGGATGGAAGTATCAAAATATATAGAACAAGGTGTAGATGTCATATATCAATCAATAGCAAATATAGGGAAGGTAAGTTTACAAATATTATTATCTCTAATTTTAAGCTTATTTTTCTTATTAGAAAAAGAGCGTATTATTACATTTACATCTAAGTTTAAAGACAGTAAGCTAAAGATCTTTTATGAGGAAATTGCATATTTTGGTGAAAGATTTGCAAGATCGTTCGGTAAAGTAATTGAAGCTCAGTTTTTAATTGCCGTTGTAAATTGTATTCTTACTGTCATTGCATTAATCGTTTTAGGATTTCCACAGCTACTCGTATTAGCTGTTATGATTTTCTTACTAGGGTTGATTCCTGTTGCAGGTGTGATTATTTCTTTGTTTCCACTTTGTATCATTGCTTACAACGTAGGCGGGGTTATGTACGTAGTATACATAATCGTGTTCATAACAGTCATCCATGCTCTTGAAAGTTATTTTTTAAATCCGAAGTTTATGTCTGCAAAAACAAATTTACCAATCTTTTATACATTTATGATTCTCATCTTCTCAGAGCATTTCCTCGGAATATGGGGGCTTATTATCGGCATACCAATCTTTATTTTTTTATTAGATGTGTTTGATATAAATAATGAGGATACGACTGGAAAATAAGAAATGATAGAAAATCATTAAAAAGTCATAGGGGATAATGAAAATAAAAAAAGCAATCCAAAATAAATTGGATTGCTTTTTTATCTTAATTAAAGAACTGGAGCCATTGTTTCTTTCAATACTTGAACAGAGTGATCGAATTTTAATTCTTCTTCTTCACTTAGTTCAACTTCTAAAATTTCACGAACACCGCCGCGATTTAAAACAGCAGGTACCCCGATGTAAACATCTTTTTGACCATATTGACCTTCTAAGTAAGCTGATACAGTTAATACACTATTTTCATCGTTTAAAATTGCTTTTGTAACACGTAGAAGTGACATACCGATACCATAATAAGTTGCGCCTTTACGCTCAATAATATGGTAAGCTGCATCACGGACGTTTATGAAAATTTTGTCTAAATCTTCTTGATTATACGTGTTGTCTTTTTCAAGCAGTGTTTGTAGTTTTTGGATACCAACGGAAACATGACTCCAAACTGGAAGTTCAGTATCGCCGTGTTCTCCGATAATATAAGCGTGAATGTTGTGTGGGCCAATATTGAAGTACTCACCTAACATATAGCGGAAACGAGCAGAATCAAGTGTTGTACCAGAACCAATTACACGTTCTTTCGGTAAACCAGATTCTTTCCAAGTTACGTAAGTTAAAATATCTACAGGGTTTGTTGCGATTAAGAAGATGCCATCAAATCCGCTATCCATAATACTGCGAACGATTTGTTTAAAGATTTTAGCGTTTTTCTCAACTAAATCTAAACGTGTTTCGCCTGGCTTTTGTGGTAATCCAGCTGTAATAACTACAAGGTCAGCATCTTTACAATCTTCGTAGCTGCCTTTCCATACTCTAGTTGGAGCTGGTGCGAATGGAACAGCATGACTTAAATCCATTGCTTCCCCTTCAGCTTTTGCCTCATTTACATCGACTAAAACAAATTCTTCAGCTACGGCTTGGTTAATCATGCAGTAAGCATAACTACATCCAACTGCTCCTGTTCCTACTAATACAACACGGTTAATACCTTTTTTCATTTCAAAATTCCTCGCAATTTCATTGATTTTATTATGTAAGATAATACGTCTTACTTCTATAGAGTCATATCTAGTTTATTACATTTTATAAAAGATATTCAAGTATTTGAAAATGTATCCGTGTAATTCCTTGCCCAAAACATAGGAATGAAGGTAACCGAATATAATTCAGTAAAATCCTTTATAAAAGGGGAAAAGGACATGGAGCAGCCATTAACGATGGAAAGAATGCTTCATATTATTAATGTGGGGCTCGTTAAAACGAACAATCCAAAGCAGATTATTATTGTTGGTGCAGGAATTTCAGGGTTAGTTGCAGCATCGTTATTAAAAGAAGCAGGTCATAAAGTAACGATTTTAGAAGCGAATAACCGAATAGGCGGGAGAATATATACGATTCGTGAATCGTTTAGCGATGGTTTATATTTTAATGCAGGACCAATGAGGATTCCTGAAACTCATAAGTTAACTTTAGCTTACATTCGTAAATTTAAACTACCGTTAAATCTTTTTATTAATAAAACTCCTTTAGATATCATTTATACGAATAATATTAGAACGAGACTGAGTGTGTTTGAAAACGATCCGAGTGTACTTAAATATCCAGTTTTAGAGAATGAAAAAGGAAAAACGGCAGAAGAATTAATGTTAGTGGTATTAGAACCCATACTTAATTTTATTAAAAAAGATCCTAATACAAACTGGATTATCGTAGAAAAAAAATATAAAACATACTCGCTTGGGTCATTTTTAACAGAGTATTATTCAGATGGTGCAATAGATATGATCGGGGTACTTCTTGATATGGAAGCTTATATGGGAATGTCCTTAATTGAAGTATTACGTGAAATGATTTTCTTTACTTCAACAACGAAATATTATGAAATAACTGGTGGAATGGATAAGTTATCGAATGCATTCTTACCACAATTAAGGGAACATATTTTAATGCCATATAAGGTTGATAAAATCATACAAGAAGATAATAAAGTAATGATGCAAGTAAACAACGGAGAAACGTTAAAGCGGTTTATAATTACAGGTGACAGTGCAATTGTCACCATTCCATTTTCCGCGTTACGATTCGTAGAAATCCAGCCGTATCACTTATTTTCTTATTTTAAAAGACGCGCAATCCGCGAATTAAATTATATCGCTGCGACTAAAATTGCAATACAATTTCGAAGTAGATTTTGGGAAAGAGAAGGGCAGTGCGGAGGTAAGTCTATTACCGATTTGCCTATAAGATTTACATATTATCCGAGTTATGGCATTCATACGCCGGGACCGGCTGTTATGTTGGCTAGTTATACGTGGGCGGATGAGGCTTTAACTTGGGATAGTTTACCTAATGGGGAACGTGTGCGGTATGCATTAAATAATCTAGCACAAATATATGGAAATGTAGTTTATAGTGAATTTGTTACTGGTACATCATTTAGTTGGAGTAAGAATCCGTATTCTTGTGGAGCATTTACAGCTTTTGAACCAGGGCAAGAGCTAGAGTTATTCCCATATATGACATCACCGGCAGGGAAAGTCCATTTTGCTGGTGAGCATACGACATTAACACATGGATGGATGCAAGGAGCAATTGAGTCTGGAGTTAGAGTTGCATATGAAGTAAATGAACAGTGAATCTGTTATATTTACAAATGGTCATTCTTTTAATAAAATGATAAATATAAATCGTAATTATTACGCTTTGAATACATTTGAAGTAAAGAAATGGATGGTCGGTTGAATGAATAAAGTGGAGATTCATATATTAGGTGGTTTTTTAGGTAGTGGAAAATCAACATTATTACAAAATTTATTGTTAGCAGAGAAAAAGAAGAATAGAAAAGTTGCAGTATTAATGAATGAAATTGGTGAATACTCGGTAGATACAGATATTATTGGAAAAGAGAATGTTTTAAGAGAACTTCTTAAAGGCTGTATTTGTTGTACGTTAAAAGAAGAGCTTGAAATACAATTACATTCGTTATACCAACAAGAAAGACCAGATGTAATTTATATAGAAACGACAGGTGTTGCGCATCCAATTGAAGTGTTAGACGCATGTGTCTCACCAATTTTAGCTCCTTTCCTGGAAGTGAAATCAATTGTAGTCGTTTTAGATGCAGTAAGGTGGTTAAACCGAAGTATATTAAGTGCAAATGTACAACAGCTATTGCATGAGCAACTGAAATTTGGTAGTCATATTCTTGTTAATAAAGCAGATTTACTAACAGATGAAGATAAGAACACAGTACTTGAAGAAGTAAAGGCAATAAATGATCATGCGAAAATATATGAGACGAAGTATTGTAATATATCTTTACAAGATATAGAAGAAGCAGAATTTACAAATGATGAGGAACATGAGACACTACATGTCAAACAGCATTTACATATACAAACGATGACGTATCAATTTACGAAACCGATCGATCAAGACAAATTATATGAATGGCTTTCGAATTTACCAGATAGTATTTATCGAGTGAAAGGTTTTGTGAAATTCCATGGAGATAAATACCCTCACCTATTCCAATATTCTTTCGGAGTACCGACTTTACTAGAACAAGACTTCGGTTTCCCGACAAACTTAGTAGTAATAGGAGAAGGACTAGATAAGAAACAATTGGCTGAAGGGTTAGAGAAAGTAGAACTTAACTCTAATTAAGGGGAAAAGACTAACTTAAAAATAAGTTAGTCTTTTTGTATGGTCATTACTGAAATGAAACAGTATTTTCAATTGGATTGCAGAATATATATTGATTGTATGTCCGTTTCCATTACATAGGAAGGTGATTATATATTTGTGCCGAATGTAGAGGGTACTACAAGAGTCTTCCATTATCTATCGAATTAGTTAGTCATGATTACGGACAGGGGATTTTGGCGTGTTTGATTCTATCAGAAAGTAAAGTATGGGGAGGATCACAATGTCGATGAAAAAACGTAAGTGGCTAAAGACGATGTTTACTGGTTGTGTTCTAGGTTCATTATTAATAACGGCAGCTTGTTCAGGGAAGAAAACAAGTACAGAGGATGAAAGAACGATTAAAGTAGGGGTTCTTGCCTCATTAACAGGTCCATTAGAATCGTATGGAAAACAAACAGTGAACGGATTTGAATTAGGGTTAGACTATGCAACTGGTGGAACTGGGAAAGTAGATGGGAAAAAGATTAAGTTTGTTGTAGAAGATACAGAAACGAAAGCGGATGTAGCAGTTAAAAAAGCTACGAAGTTATTAGAAGAAGAGAAAGTTGATTTTTTAGTTGGATCGTCTAGTTCAAGTGATACGTTAGCGGTTTTACCACTGGCTGAAGAATATGAAAAGATTATGGTTGTAGAACCGGCAGTTGCGGATAGTATTACCGGGAAGAACTGGAATAAATATATTTTTAGAACTGGAAGAAGTTCCTCACAAGATGCGATTGCAGGAGCAGCAGCAATTGCGAAAAAAGATGTAAAGATTGCGACATTTGCCCCAGATAACGCTTTTGGTCGTGAAGGGATTGCTGCATTTAAAGCGGGTGCGAAAAAATTAGGTGCGAACATTGTAAATGAGCAATACGCGGATACAAATTCAACAGATTTTACAGCGAATATTCAAAATGTCATTAGTTCAAAACCAGATTATTTATTTATCGTTTGGGCAGGGGCAAATTCACCTTGGAAACAGTTGAAAGATATGAATGTGGAAGCGCAAGGTATTAAAATTTCTACAGGTGCGCCAGATATACCAGCATTAAAAACAATGGATGCATTAGTAGGTATGCAAGGTTTTTCTGTATATTATCACACACTTCCAAAAAATAAAGTGAATGATTGGCTAGTTGAAGAGCATAAAAAACGTTTTAATGGTGCAGTGCCAGATTTGTTTACAGCGGGAGGAATGTCAGCAGCAATTTCTATTGTAGAAGCCTTAAAGAAAACAAAAGGTGATACAGATGTAGATACCTTGATTAAGAAAATGGAAGGAATGGAATTCGATACACCGAAAGGAAAGATGAAGTTTAGAGAGAAGGACCACCAAGCGATGCAGACGCTGTATTCTATCACATTGAAAAAGCAAGATGGTGTTGATTATCCGGTGCCGGTGTTAGAGCGAGAATTAACGATGAAAGAAACAGAACCACCAGTTCAAAAATAAATAGACTGAATTTTCTGTTGTTTCATTATATAAAGAGGGGGGACCCTCTTTATATGTATTTCTTTCAAACTCACGGCTTTAAAGGGAGGGATTTCGTGACACATTTGCTAGAGACGAAAAATCTTAGCGTATCTTTTGGTGAACATCATGTTATTAAAGATGTGAATTTAACTGTCCAAAAAGGAAAGCTCATTTCTATTATCGGGCCAAACGGTGCAGGGAAGACAACATTGTTTAATTTACTAAGTGGCCAGATTTCACCCACAACAGGTGAAGTGTATTTTAAAGGGCAAGATATTACAAAACTATCGATTTCAGATCGAACACGCTTAGGAATCGGTCGCTCTTTTCAACTTACAAACATATTCCCAGAATTAACGGTACTTGAAAATGTCCGTTTAAGTGTTCAATCATTCGTACAAGATTACTATAGTTTTTTCCCGAGTCCAGCAAAATTAAAGCAACAAGTTGGAGAGGCGAGACGTTTCTTAAAAACAGTATTACTTCACGAGAAAGAGAACGTATTAGCGAAAGATTTGGCACATGGAGAGAAAAGAAAGCTAGAACTTGCGATGTTATTAGCTTTAAAAACGGATGTGTTATTACTTGATGAGCCGACGGCAGGTATTTCGGTTGAGGAAGTACCTGCTATATTACAAGTGATTGAAAATATTAAGAAACATCCAGAGAGCACAATTGTACTTATTGAACACAAAATGGATATGATATTAGGTTTGTCAGATCATCTTATCGTTTTATTTCATGGAGAGTTATTAGCTGAAGGATTGCCAGAAGAAATTATGAAAGATGAGCGTGTACAAAGTGCTTATTTAGGGGGATTATATAGTGGCACTATTACAAGTGAATAATATAGAGACGTATTTAGATCAGTTTCATATTTTGCAAGGAGTATCTCTTGCTGTTGAGAAAGGGACGATTACTGTACTGTTTGGTAGAAACGGGGCAGGGAAAACAACGACATTACGTTCAGTTATGGGGTTTCACCGGATTGCAGATGGTGAAATTTATTATGATAGTGCAAAAGTAAGTGGATTAGCTACACATTTAATTTCAAGGAAAGGAATAGGGTATGTACCAGAAAATCAAGGTATTTTTCATGATTTGACAGTAGAAGAAACATTCGCTCTTGCTAGGGGAAAAGGTGAAGAAGTAGAAGGGAAAATAGAGTGGATGCTGGAACTATTTCCGGATTTAAAGCAGTTTTGGAACAAGAAAAGTGGGCTCTTGAGCGGAGGGCAAAAGCAAATGTTGGCTATTTCAAGAGCGTTTATTAATAGTGATGGATTATTACTTATTGATGAGCCGAGCAAAGGGCTATCCCCGATAATGGTGGAGAAATTAATGGTAGCTATTTTGAAGATGAAAGAGAAAACAACAGTTTTACTTGTTGAGCAAAATTTTATGATGGCTAGTCAAATTGGCGATTATTTTTACATTATGGATAACGGACGAATTGTTCATAACGGTTTTATGAATGAATTAAAAAAGGATAAGGAAATGTGTCATAAATATTTAGGAATCTCTTAACATGAACCCGAGGTGAAAAGGATGGATGTGTTAATAAATTTATTTGTAAATGGGATTTCAACAGGGATGCTCATTTTTTTGTTAGCATCAGGTCTTTCACTTATTTTCGGTCTAATGAGCGTTTTAAACTTTGCACACGGTGGTTTATTTGCGTGGGGAGCATTTACAGGTGTTTGGTTATTTAATATGACAGGAAGTTATATATTAGCTTTAGTTGGAGCAGTAGCTATGGGAATGTTCCTAGGATTTATTTTAGAAAGGTTTCTTATTAGACCAGTATATGGAAATCATGTTCGACAGCTGCTCGTTACGCTTGGAGGAATGCTCGTTCTTAGTGAGTGTATTAAAATATTTTGGGGGCCAAACCCTATTAGTGCAAAATTACCGTTATGGTTACAAGGAAGTTTTACATCCGGAGGTATTATATTAATTAAATATCGTCTATTTGTTATTTTGATTGGGATAATTATTTACATTGCACTACTATTATTACTCAAAAAGACGAAGATAGGTCTTATGATCCGTGCTGGTGTAATAGATAAAGAAATGGTTCAAGCGCTTGGTATTAATGTAAAAGCGATATTTTCTTTCGTCTTTTTATTAGGAGCAGGGATGGCAGCTTTGGGAGGTTTCTTATTAGCACCGTATTCGGGCGTTATTTTCGCCGAGATGGGCATGCAGTATGCAATTTTAGCTTTTATAGTAGTAATTATCGGAGGATTAGGAAGCGTACAAGGTTCAGCTCTTGCGTCTTTAATTGTCGGATTAGCTGGTGCTTTTACAGCGTATTTTATACCAGATTTATCACTTGCAATTAATATGCTAATGTTACTATTTTTCTTAATAGTAAAGCCAACTGGGCTTGTTGGTGAAAAGGGGTGAAATGGTGAACAACACATCGGACCGAATTAAAGTATACTTCGGAGTATGTATGCTAATTTGTTTAAGTGTATTTCCGTTCGTAAATGATTCACGGAGCCTGTTAATTTTGTTCACTCAAATCTTCATCTTTGCTATTTTTGCAATGAGTTTTGATGTATTGCTTGGGTATACAGGGATTGTATCGTTCGGTCATTGTATGTTCTTTGGGATAGGAGCATATGGGGTAGCGCTTTTATTTGATCGGCAAGGCGTATCAATAACGAATTTTTTAATAGGGATAGTAGCTGCAATTATTGTTTCAGCAATCGTTAGTTATATAATTGGTTTGCTTTCTTTACGGTTGAAAAGTCATTTTTATGCAATGTTAACACTTGCTATTTCACAGTTGTTTTTCGTACTTGCTGAAAAATGGCGTGGGCTTACTCACGGAGGAGATGGTTTTACATTTGGGGTACCAGAAATATTCCGTGATCGTTTTACTTTTTATTATGTATCACTTATATGTTTACTCTTCATTTTTATTCTATTACGTCTTTTTACAAAGTCTTCTATTGGGAAAGTATTAAAGGCGATTTCACAAAATGAACAACGTGTTGAAGCACTTGGATATAAAGTCCTCCATTATAAAATAATCGCAAGTGTAGTGGCAGGAATAGTAGCTGCAATTAGCGGTGGTTTATTTGTTATTACATTACGCTTTGTCAATACGACTGTATTTTCAATTGAAATGACATTAAATGCATTATTGATGACGATGATTGGAGGGGTTGGAACGTTAATTGGAGCTATTGCTGGATCTGGGATTATTGAATCACTAAAATATTATTTATCAGAACTGGCGACGGAATATCCGATTTTTGAAAGATGGACGATTATTCTAGGTTTATTGTATATTATCGTGCTACTTGTTTTTCCGAAAGGATTGGTTGGGACGGTTAAGAAATTGAAGGGTTTTAAAAGGAATAAGAAGGAGAAAAGTACAGAAGTGGAGCAAAACGTGTGAAAAATCAATTGTATTCAAAATAAAAATCCCTCTTTTAGATTCGTTAAAGAGGGATTTTTATTTTGAAAAAAGTTTGTCAACGAAGTCATTTTATTAATCAAATAGTTCATCAGGGATATGCTTTATAAAGGTTTGATTCGTAAAAAAATGAACAGCGAAATTCTCAATGGGAACATCTGCAATTATTACTAATGTATCATTTTTAATCGGTAAAAAAGCTATTCCTTTTCCATCATTAATAAACTCTTCCATAAGCGAATAAGAATCCAACTGTTGAAGTTGGCGCTGAGATAAATTGTTTTCTTTTAGGAATTGTATTGTCTTATTCCTAAAAGGGCACTTTTTGTCATTGCTAACGAAGAAAATTTCTTTTGAATAATCAATGGTACATTTTTCTTTCGCTTTTAATAAGCCTACAGAAATTGAGGTCGTGAACACTTTTTTAAACGATGCGTCAGGATAATCCTCATAAGTTATGACCATATCAACTTTTTGTTGCTGCAGTAATTTTTGCAAATGACTACTACTTTCTACATATATTTCATAATTTCTGAAGTTTTCTGCAATACGCTTACTTAAATAATTTGTCAAAATAGATTGTGACGTCGCTATTATATAAGAAGAACCACTCATTTTAATTTCATCTTTTACTTCTTCTAATAGAGTTAATATTTTATTCGTGTAATCTAATAAAATGTCACCAGCAGGTAATAAGGAAACGCCTTTGTTATCTCTATGTAGTAAAGGTGTTTCTAACTCTTGTTCTAATTTTTTGATTCGCTCAGTTACGTTCGGTTGAACATATCCTAACTCTTTAGCAGCTTTACTAATAGAACCCTCACTGGCCACAGTTTTGAATATAATAAGATCATTTATTTCCATGTATCTCAGCCCCTTATGCACTATCATTATAAATGATACCAAACATAATTTATACCTATTTTACGTTAGCCGCTTATCGATTTATCATAATGTATATAAGATTGAAAGCGAGTGATAAACATGATTGGAATGCAATATAAGGTCATTCTTCCAAAGGATTATGACATGGAAATTATTAAGAAAAGGGTAAAGGATAATGGCTATAAAACTGATGGTTTCCAAGAACTAAATTTTAAAGCTTATTTAATTACGGAAACGGAGAAAGACGGGAATTTTTATAACTGCTATGCACCTTTATATATTTGGAATGGTCATGAAGGGATGAATAAATTTATCTTTGAAGGGTATTACGATAACATTTTACAATCTTTTGGATGGCAACAAATACATATAGGTGTTCCATTAGTGGTTAATCTAAGTGATGGATTTAAGAAAAGTAGATATGTTGTTGAATATGCAGGAAGTATTTCTCAAAGTAAAACACTGATTGGGACTCAATTAAGCACTATGAATGAAGATGTACAAAACAACGAAAAGTGTTTAGGGAATGTAATCGTTTATAATCCGGATAAATGGGGATATAGTAGGTTTGAGTTTTATGAAGAGAAGCCTAATATTGTAGTGAATAAGGGTGTTACAGTATATGAGATTTTACACATTTCACGATGAAATTTTGTTGTATATTAAAAATAAGAAAAGGAATGAAAGTCTATGCCTTTTGTGAAGGTTTATTATCCTGAAAACATATTAAATGAGGAAAAGTTGTGGGAAATAGGTAAATGTATCCATCTTTCATTAATTGAACATTTTAACATCCCTGAAAATGATTATTTTCAAATGTTCTTACCTTATCAACAAAACAAATTTTTATATAATCCATATTATTTGTTGGAAAGAGGAGAAAAGAGAACAGAGAATATGATATATGTTTCTATTACATGTGGACCGGGAAGAACGGTGCAACAGAAAAAAGATTTGTATCAATCTGTATCCTTAAAAATCCCGCAATATTCCGACGTTAAAGTTTCGGATATTTTTATTACACTAAATGAGACAGCTGCTGAAAACTGGTCATTTGGTCAAGGAATAGCACAAATGGTGAAAATAAAGGGAGAAAAAAATGAAGAATGAACTTATTGAAGTACAGATTAAAAAGAAAATGAGAGAAATGGCACCTGCATTTGCTCATTATAGTGAAAAGATATTGTTTGAGGAAGTGTGGCGGGATGCCACTTTAACATTAAGAGAAAGAAGTTTGTGTACTGTGTCAGCACTAATCAGTCTCGGTAATACAGAACAATTACCATTTCATCTGAAGCTAGCTAAACAAAATGGGGTTATGGAGAATGAATTGGTTGCATTAATAACACATATGGCTTTTTACGTTGGTTGGCCAAAAGCTATGGCAGCTTTAAATATAGTAATGAATGAAATGAAAAGTTAAGAATAATGATAAGTAAGAATTCATGTTTATATGAATTCTTACTTATCATTATTTATGCAATACTCTATCGCTATATTTATTACATTTTCTCTTGCTTTTTTATCACTTGCGTAGTAAAGTGATAGTAAGATGAACGCTAGGAAGTGATGAAACATGCGTGATAATACGATAGGATCATTAATATGGTTACGTTTAATACGATTTACGAACCAAAGTAATCAAATGTCAAATGAGTTTTTAAAACGTTTTGATTTAACGACAGCTCAATTTGATGTGCTTTTGCAAATACGTACGTATCAACCACTAACACAAATGGAGTTAGCTGAAAAGGTAACTGTTACACAAGGTGGCATTTCTCGAATGTTAACTCGTCTTGAAAAAGAAGGATATATTGTACGAAAACAAGATTGGAAAACGAAAACAATTAGTCTTACAGAGCAAGGAGAAGCAGCTTTAGAGGGAGCCTTGCCAGAGCAACTTGCATTTCAATCTTCGTTTTTTGATGATGTATTAAATGAAGAAGAGCAGAAAATATTATACGAGCTGATGACGAAAGTTCATAAACATAGTGAAAAAAAAGAATTACCGCAAGAGTAATTTTTTTTACATTATCAATTGACTAATCAATTGAAGAGATAGGTAATACGAAGATATGCTTGACTTACCAACGTTTTTAGAAGAAAAACTAATACTACTTTATTAAAGGGGAGAGTAACTATGGAAAAATCCCGTATAGATACAAGAAAAGGAATTGAGTTTGGGTTATATTCAATTGGCGATCATGTTTTAAATCCACATAATGGGGAGAAAATTACGCCAGAGAAAAGAATTAACGAACTAATTGAAACAGCTAAGTTAGCAGATGAGGCAGGGCTTGATGTGTTTGCTGTAGGCGAAAGTCATCAAACGCATTTTACAACGCAAGCTCATACAGTTATTTTAGGTGCGGTCGCGCAAGTTACGAAAAATATAAAAATTGCAAGTTCCGCAACGATATTAAGTACATCTGACCCAGTTCGAGTATATGAGGATTTCGCTACCATTGACTTGATTTCTAATGGTCGTGCTGAAATCGTAGCTGGTCGTGGATCTCGTATTGGAGGATATAGTTTACTTGGTTACGATGTAAATGATTATGAAGAGTTATTTGAAGAGAAGATGGATCTTTTATTAAAAATTAATAAAGAGGAACATGTAACATGGAATGGGCAGTTCAGAGCACCACTTGAGTATGCTTCAGTTATCCCTAGAGCTAAAAATAATAACCTGCCAATTTGGCGTGCGGTTGGTGGACCGCCAGCTAGTGCAATTAAAGCAGGACGTGCAGGTGTGCCAATGATGATAACAACACTTGGTGGCCCAGCAATTAACTTTAAAGTGTCAGTAGATGCTTATCGCGAGGCTGCTCAGCAAAGTGGATTTGATCCAGCTAGTTTACCAGTTGCGACAACGAGTTTATTTTATACGGCAAAAAATTCACAAGATGCACTTAGTGAATATTACCCTCACATTAATGCTGGTATGCTTACACTGCGCGGTGGTGGGTATCCGAAACAGCAATTTACAAATGCAATAGATTACCGTGATGCTTTAATGGTTGGTAGCCCACAACAAATCATTGAGAAAATGCTTTACCAATATGAATTGTTTGGCCAACAACGCTTTATGGCACAAATTGATTTTGGCGGTGTACCATTTGATAAAATTGAGAAAAATATTGAATTAATTGCTACTGAAATTTTACCAGCCGTTAGAAAACATACAGCAAAATAAATAAAAAAACTGGGAGTCTAATTGACTCTCAGTTTTTTATTTGTTATGGAAAAATGACAAAAAAATGAACTTTTAATCGAGGGAGAGGGAAGTTATTTTCTATTTTTGAATAACATTATTTCGAGTTTGAATTTTGGAAATACATTTTTCTCTTGACAAAAAACAAGCATTTATCGAGGGTGGATGCGAGGACATTTTTTCGGTTAAAAGTCAAGTGTATGAAGAAAAACACGATTGTTTTATAGATATAAAAGTAAGCCGTATATTGAAAAAACACATTTTACTAATGAGGAAAATCTGATTCAAAAAAATGACAAAAGACATATTTCAGACAAAATGATGTCAATAATACGTCAAAAATAACCTGAATTTACTATGTAGGTATATTATACAATTCGATTAACGAATAAAACACTACAGAAATAGTGAAAAGGTAAAAATTAGCATTGCAATAGTTTGAAAAACTGAAACTTCATATTTTTCGACAATACATACAAAATGTTTTTGTCTTTTCGTATTTCTTAATAATTGAGTTTGATAAGATTGCTCAATTAACTTTTATTATAAAAACTATGAAGGAAGTGATTTTAGTATGGAAACGCTCGAATTGGCACGAATACAGTTCGCATCAACAACGATTTTCCATTACTTTTTTGTTCCGCTGTCAATTGGTTTAGCTTTTATTATTGCGATAATGCAAACGTTGTATGTGGTAAAAGGACAAGAAGTATATAAGAAGATGGCAAAGTTTTGGACGCAATTATTCCTTATTAACTTTGCAGTAGGTGTAGTAACAGGTATTTTACAAGAATTTCAGTTTGGTATGAACTGGTCAACGTATTCACGTTTTGTAGGTGATGTATTTGGTCCCTCGCTTGCAATTGAAGGATTACTGGCATTTTTCATTGAGTCTACATTCCTAGGTTTATGGGTATTCGGTGAGGATAAATTACCGAAGCGAATTCACTTAATGTGTATTTGGCTCCTTTCAATTGGAACGATGTTATCAGCATTTTGGATTTTAACTGCAAGTGCATTTATGCAGTCACCTGTCGGGTATGAAATGGCAGCTGATGGTCGTGCACAAATGAATGATTTCTTAGCCATTATTCAAAACCCACAACTATGGGTACAATTCCCGCATACAATTACAGCAGCAATTGCAACAGGTGCATTCTTTATTGCGGGTGTAAGTGCATGGAAAATTACAAAAGGACAAGAAACTGTAGTATTTAAAAAATCTTTCCGCATTTCTATCATTGTTGGAACAATTACAACGGCGCTTGTATTATTCTTCGGTCATGCACAAGCGCAACAATTAATTAAGACACATCCAATGAAGATGGCGGCAGCTGAAGCACTATGGAATACAAGTGAGGATCCAGCGCCATTTACAGTATTTTCGAAAATTGATACAGAGAAGAAAGAAAATTCGTTTGAAATTCAAATCCCTTATATGCTAAGTCTATTATCGTATGATAAGTTTAGCGGTCAAGTTGAAGGGATGAATCAAATTCAAAAACAATATGAAGAAAAATATGGACCTGGGGATTATATTCCTCCAGTGCATACAATGTTTTGGAGTTTTAGAGCGATGGTAATGAGTGGAACATTCATGCTTCTTCTAGGAGCTTACGGATGGTTCTTATCAAGAAAAGATCGTTTAGCTGAAAAAACGTGGTATTTAAAATTAATGGTGTATGCAATTTCTCTTCCATTCATCGGTAATACAGTAGGGTGGATTATGACTGAAATGGGTCGTCAACCTTGGGTTGTATTTGGTGTAATGAAAACAGAAGATGCTGTATCACCAAATGTAACATTCGGTGAAGTATTATTCTCACTTATTTCATTCACATCAATGTATTTAATTATGGGTGGAATTTGTGTGTACTTATTTGTTCGTACCATTAAGGGCCACACAAATAAGAAAATGAAAAAGGATTATCAAAGCCATGATCCATTTGATAAGGAGGAAGAGTATGTTATCTCTTAATGAGTTATGGTTTTTAGTTATTGCAATCTTATTTGTTGGATTCTTCGTACTGGAAGGTTTCGACTTTGGGGTAGGAATGGTTTCGAGGTTTTTAGGAAAGAATGATTTTGAAAAACGAGTTTACTTAAATACAATAGGACCGTTCTGGCACGCGAATGAAGTATGGCTTGTTTGTGCTGGTGGAGCCATGTTTGCGGCATTTCCGCACTGGTATGCAACTTTATTTAGTGGTTTTTATATTCCGTTTGTATTTATGCTTCTTGCTTTAATTTTAAGAGGTGTTTCTTTTAAATTTCGTGCGAAAATAGATAATCATAAATGGAAGAGTGCGTGGGATTGGGGGATGTTTATTGGAAGTATGTTACCTCCTATCCTTTGGGGAGTTGCGATTGCAAACTTTATGGTAGGTGTACCTATTGATGAGAGCAAAAATGTTGTTGGTGGATTCCTGCAATTACTTCATCCATTTGCGTTACTTGGGGGAGTAATGTTTCTCCTACTATGTATTGTTCACGGATTACAATTTCTTACGATACGTACAACTGGTAAATTGAGAGAACGTGCACGAATTGCTGCAATAAAAATTGCACCATTTTCATTAATTACACTTCTTGTTTTTGCTGGTGTGGGGTTATGGAAAACCGACATTTTCACTGCTCATGGAACAGAATGGATTATGGTACCAATCGGAGCTTTTGTAGCACTATTAGTGTCCACGTTATTAAATAAAAGAAGAAGAGATGGTTGGGCTTTCTTTATGACGAGTTTAACAATCATTTTACTAAGTGCGAGTGTATTTATCGGTATGTTCCCACGTGTTATGATTAGCTCTTTAGGAGCAATGAATGATTTGACAATTTACAACGCAGCATCAGGAGCTTATGCATTAAAACTTATGACTTACTTTGCGATTGCTATTTTGCCTTTCGTTATCGGAAGTCAAATATGGAGTTATTATGTATTTAGACAACCTGTTAAGTCAGACAACGATTTGGAGTACTAATGAAAAGAAAAAGAGGACTTCCGTCTTATCCCGGTAGCCGTATTTTATATGTAGCGTTAACGATTATTAGTATTTTAGAAGCTTTTAGTATTATTGCGCAAACAATCTTTTTAGCACGAGCTATTACGTTTTTATTTCATGGAGAGACAGTACAAACAATATTAAGTGAAATTGTTTATTTTGGTATCGCGTTTGCAGCGCGTAACATAGTAGTTCGAACATCACAAATATTAGTGGAACGTTTTGCCGAAAAAACAGGGTCGTTACTAAGAAAACAATTGATAGAGGCATATTTCACATTAGGTCCAAGGTATGTTCAAACGGTTGGAACGGGTCATCTGGTTACCTTATCAATTGAGGGGATTGAGAAATTTAAAACATATATTGAATTAACGATTCCTAAAATGATTAGAAGTAGTATCGTTCCAGGTCTAATTGTACTATATGTTTTTACGCTAGATATTGAGTCTGGAATCATTTTAGTTGTAACGATTCCTATCGTGATCATATTTATGATTCTTCTCGGATTAGCAGCGCAAAAAATGGCAGATAGTCAGTATGAGATATATCGTGTACTTTCGAACCATTTTGTAGATACGTTAAAAGGTTTAGAAACATTAAAGTATTTAGGGAAAAGTGAACAGCACGAAGGAAAGATTGAAAAAGTAAGTAAAAGATATAGAAAAGCAACGATGCGTACTTTGCGAGTTGCTTTTCTTTCTTCTTTTGCATTAGATTTCTTTACGAGTTTATCAATCGCGTTTGTGGCAGTTGGATTAGGGATACGCTTAATAGATGGAACGATTATACTATTACCAGCCCTTACAATTTTGATTTTAGCTCCGGAATATTTTCTGCCGATTAAACAAGTGGGAGCAAATTATCATGCGACATTAGATGGACAAATTGCGATGGAGCAAATAGAAGAGATTTTGCAACAACAAAAAGGAATAGAAAAGAAAGATTTAAATGAAGATATAGTATGGAATGCCTCTAGTAGCTTGAAATTACAAGATATCAAAGTTAATAATACTGAATCTGAAAAGGCTATATTAGAAGGAATTAATTTTACTTGGGAAGGTAACGGTGCTATTGGTGTTATTGGTGAAAGTGGTGCGGGGAAATCGACGTTAATCGACGTATTAGCCGGGTTTTTATCTCCTTCGAGTGGAAAGATGTTAGTAAATGGTCTAGAAGTTGATGGATCTACTCGTGAAGATTGGCAAAAAAATATTGCTTACATTCCGCAGCAACCTTATATTTTTCCGCTTTCATTAAAGGATAACATTCGTTTTTATGAAACAAAAGCAACAGATGAAGAAGTTGAAAGAGTTATTAATGAAGTCGGCCTTCGTTCACTCGTTACATCACTTCCAAATGGGATGCACGAAAGAATTGGAGAAGGTGGACGTATGCTAAGTGGCGGACAAGAACAGCGTGTTGCTATGGCGCGTGCACTTTTAAGTAAAAAACCAATCATTTTATTAGATGAGCCTACGGCACATCTTGATATTGAAACCGAATTTGAAATAAAGCAAGCGATGTTACGTCTATTTAATGGAAAGTTAGTATTTTTAGCAACTCACCGTCTACATTGGATGAAACAAATGGACCATATCCTTATTTTAAATAAAGGGGAAATGATAGAAAGTGGGACGTATGAAGAACTTTTAGAGAGTGAGACATTACATTTTCATAGGGAAGAGAGGGGAGAGAAATGAGTAACTGGGTTAAACCTTATATAAAACAAAATAAAGGTAGAATGACTTTAACTATTTTCCTTGGTCTTCTTGGAGTTAGTTCAGGAGCGATGTTACTTTTTATTTCAGGTTATTTAATCTCAAAATCTGCCCTTAGACCAGAAAATGTAATGGCTGTATATGTTCCTATTGTTGCAACAAGAGCGTTTAGTATAGGGCAAGCTGTGTTTCATTATATAGAGCGCTTAGTCGGACATGATGTCGTACTACGTATATTAGAAAAAATGAGAACGAAGCTATATAGAATAGTAGAACCACAGGCGTTATTTTTCCGTTCTCGATTTCAAACGGGTGATATGTTAGGAGTGTTATCCGAAGATATGGAGCATTTGCAAAACCTATATTTACGTACAATATTTCCTAGTATATTAGCGCTAGTTGTTTATAGTATCTTCGTACTTGTTATCGGTGCATTTGACCTTGTGTTTGCACTTATTGTAGGTTGTATGTTAGCTATTATCGTGTTTCTTCTTCCATTTGTATCATTACTTTTGATGAAGAAACACCATGTTACTTTAAAGCAAGGCAGAAGCCGTTTGTATCAACAACTGACGGATGCTGTTTTTGGATTATCTGATTGGCAGGCAAGTGGTCGTAAAGGTGAATTTATTAATGAGTATGTAAAACAAAATGATCAGTTGTTAAAAATCGAAAAGAGAGTGAAACGCTGGTATCATATTCGGGACAGTATCATTCAATTAGTAGTAGGTATTGTAGTTATTTCGATGATTATATGGACTGGAAATGAAGCGGCAAGTGAGCAAATTGCTCCTACAGTTATCGCAGCTTTCGTATTAATGACTTTATCTGTAACGAATGCGCTTATTCCTATTGCAGATGCCATCGATCGAATCCCGTCGTATGTAGAATCTACCCATCGTCTTAATGGCGTAGAAAGTGATAGTGTTTTACATGATAAAATGGATTTGTATGGAGATAATGATTACGTTGAACCAAGACATGTAGATATTGAACTGAATCACGTATCGTATAGTTATCCAGATAGTAATGAGATTGTATTAAAAGACGTATCATTACAAATAAAAGCAGGGAAGAAAATTGCTATTTTAGGCAGAAGTGGGACAGGGAAATCTACTTTACTAAAATTGTTAACAGGGGCGTTAAGCCCAGTAAACGGCCAAGTTGTATTGAATGGTGAACGAGCTCATACGAATCTTTTATCTAAATATATTTCTGTATTAAATCAAAAGCCCCATTTGTTTGATACGACAATTGGAAATAATGTACGAATTGGCAAACCAGAGGCGACGGATGAAGAGATATGGAAAGCTTTAGAGAAAGCACAACTAGCTTCACATGTTACTTCTCTTCCAGACGGATTACAAACAAAAATGCATGAAATGGGAAAGCGGTTTTCTGGTGGTGAAAGACAAAGGGTTGCTTTTGCTAGAACTCTTATGCAAGAAACACCCATCATTGTACTTGATGAACCGACTATCGGTTTAGATCCGAAAACAGAATTGTCTTTAATTGAAACAATGTTTTCTGCAACGGAAGAAAAGACGGTTATTTGGATTACGCACCATCTTGTAGGAATAGAACATGTAGACGAAGTTATATTCCTTGATCGTGGCCAAATTGTCATGCAAGGTAGTCATAAACAACTTTTGAAAGAAAATGAAAAGTATCGTAAACTTTATGAGTTAGATAAAGGAATATGATTTGAATAAGCAATAATTGTAAAAATAGCTACGCCTAATGGTGGAGCTATTTTTTTGTTAGATTGCAGGTGTATATGATTGTTACGAATTAAAAATGAATTTCATATTATACATATAATGGAGGGGATGCACATGAAGGAGCAGTATAAAATCATTGTTTTAAGTGATGAATTATCCGGGGAGAGGATTCGAAATACATTAGACAAAAATAAATGTAAAACAATAGTTCATGTTGTAGACGTTTCAGATGTTGTTCGAATAGAAAATTCTTTTCAATATATAGTCATTTGGAGAGTGGACGCAGAAAAACTTACAAATGACTTGATAAATAGGGGCGTGCAAAGTTCAAAAATTATTAATTTAACAAAATACATGTATGAATGGAAGGATAAATTAATTTCTATCTATCAAATAAATCCAGAGCTTATGTCTTTATACATTTCTATGAAAAAAGCAAAGAGTGATCCGACGTATGAATTGTTTGCTACCGGTTTGTCTTATCCGCATTGTGGCATAAGTACGGAGCTCCTCTCAAAAAAGTCAATAAAATTAACACTTCCATCGCAAGATCTATACTATGATTATTTAATAGCGTCACAACTCCTATCAAACACTCATTCATTTCAATATTGTTTAATAGGAATAGCCTATTTCTCGTTTTTCTTTGATATGTCGTTATCATCTGAATCATATAGAATTCACAAAGTATATTATCCATTGTTTCAAGATGGTCATCATACTGTAGTTCATTCTCCTCTACTCACTGATGGATTCTCACATCTAAATACTCCGAAACCACTTCTTTCTATTTTTAATTTGCATTTTGAATATATTTTATTAGATGAACTAAAAGATGAATCATTGGTACTGCCTTGGATAAATGCTGAATGGAATACTACTCCTCTTTACATTCCTTTTGAAGAACACGGGAAAATAAGAGCAGCTTCACACGCTAAATTGGCGTATCCTCATACTTTAGTTGAAAATAAAATGATTTTTAAGAAATATTTAGAATTACTATTAAAAAACGATATAAAGCCATTAATTGTTGTATTCCCTGTTACTTCACATTATTTCAATTGTAGTAGTAAGAAATTAAAAGAAGATTTTTATAAAGTTATAAATGAGTTTCAAACTCAATATTCTTTTCAAATCATAGATCTATTTGATTCGCCATTATTTTGTGAGGATGATTTTTATGATAGTGATCATATGAATAAAAAAGGTGCAAATAAAATGTCCGCGTTATTAAATATGTTTATTCAGGAACGAAAAGTATGATATTTTGTTTCATGTTTGCATAAAAGTATATAGGCTCCATACAGTTAAAGTAATGTGATTTTTGTGTCGCGTATATAAATAATATGCGAAGAGGTGAGAGAGTTAAAATGAGAACTTGTATTGAAAGAACTGAAGAGGTCGTAGAGCAACTTCCATTGGTAAGTGTGTTAATTCCTACGTATAATCGTCCTCGCTACTTTGAAAAGGCGTTATGTAGTGTGTTAGAACAAACGTACCCTAATATAGAAATTATAGTTGGAGATGACAGCACGAATGACGAAACAGAAAAGGTGTTACAAAAATATTTATGTGATCATTTAAATATTATTTATATAAAAAACAGATCAACTCTCGGACAATTTGAAAATGCGCTAATGTTATTTCATGAAGCGAACGGTGAGTATATAAATTTTTTAATGGATGATGATATATTTCATGTGAATAAAATTGAAAAGATGATGAAGTATTTTTTCAATGATCTAGATAATGAAATTAAGCTAGTAACATCTCATCGTCAAGTAATTGATGATAAAGGGAAAGAACTACGACATATTTATTCAACTGTCCGTTTATTTGAAGAGGATACGATTATAGAGGGAGTAGAATTAGGAAATAAGGTAATTGTGGATCAAAAAAATTATATTGGAGAACCAACAACAGTTTTATTTCGTAAAAATGAGTTACAAGAACCGTATGGGATTTTTGATAAGAGGCGGTATTTATGTAATGTAGATATAGCTTCATGGTTATCTTTATTAAGTGAAGGAAAAGCAGTATATATAGCAGAGACACTTAGTTACTTTCGATTACATCCAGATCAACAGTTAAATGAATCTAATAAAATGATGGATGGGTTAGAAGATTTTTCACACAGTATTATAGCGGGAGAAAAATATGGTTTCTTATCCAACGAAAAAGATTTAGACAAAGCGATAACTAATTTTCTAGATTATGCAAGAAGGATAGTTCCATCATCGATATTATATACATTAGACTATTACCAAAAAATTAGAGGAAAGAAAATAAATATAGAAAAGAAAAAACAGCATATAAATAATAATTCTTCTTTACCGAAAGTAAGTATACTTATTCCTGCATACAATAGACCTTATTACTTGGAATTAGCGCTCAACAGTGCTCTGAATCAAACATATGAAAATATAGAAATTATTATTTCTGACGACAGTACAAATAATGAAGTCAATGTTATGATTCAACCGTACTTACGTGAATATGAGTGTATTACATATGTTAAAAATGAAACGCCATTAGTTGCCGAAAACTTTAATAAGTGTATAGAACTTGCGAATGGGGATTATATAAATTTTTTATTAGATGATGACTTATTTCATCATGAAAAGATCGAGAGAATGATGAAATACTTTTTGGCATTAGAAAACATTTCATTTGTGACGTCATATCGTGAACTGATTGATGAGAATGGAGAGATATTACCACCGTCAACATTGAATATGAAAATCGCGAAAGAAACAACACTTTTTGAAGGAAAAGAATTAGGGAATTATATGTTAAAAAACTTAAAAAATATAGTTGGTGAGCCGACAACTGTTTTGTTTAATCGGGATTTGTTTGAAGGTAAGTTTGGGTATTTTAAAGGAAAGGCTTATTCTGCTATTAATGATATTGCAACTTGGATAGATATGATGAGAAAAGGAAAAGTAGTTTATATACAAGAACCTCTTAGTTATTTTAGACAACATAGTGGACAAAATCAAAAACAAATGCATTTTATGTTAATGACAATTGAAGAGTGGATTGAATTAATTATAGATGCATATAATAGTGGATTTTTAAGTTCTGAAAGTGAGTATAAAGAGAGTTTATCTTATTGTTTAGAAAATGCGGGATTTATAGTTAAGGATGCAGTAAGAAATGGCGAAATAGATCAAATTTATAATGAAAAGATAAAAAAAGGGTTACACAAATTAGTTGCTCACATGTTTGAGAAAGAATTTTGTTATTGTCAATATTGCAATCAACAATTTGAAAAATTTTCACCTTGGCCAGCACATTATGATTTTCCGAAATATAAATTTGAGATGTGGAATAAAGATACAGGGATATGTCCAGTTTGTAATTCGATGGATCGTGAAAGATTGTATCGTACATACATTGAAACGGAAACAGACTTGTTAAATAGAAACTATACTATGCTTCATATTGCACCTGAAGCGAAGTTAAGAGATTGGTTTAACGAGTATAAAAATATTACGTATGTATGTGGTGACTTAGAACCAAAGGATCCATTAATGAAGGAAATTGATGTTACAAGGATTACATATGATAGTAATACTTTTGATGTAATATTATGTAGCCATGTGTTAGAACACGTTCCTGATGATGACAAAGCAATGCGAGAGTTATATAGAGTGTTAAAGCCAAATGGATGGGGAATTATTCAAGTACCAATCGTAATGAATGTAGATTTTATTGTAGAGAATGAATTAATTGTAACACCACAATTGAGGAAATTAGCTTTTGGTCAAGAAGATCATGTGAGAATTTATAATCAATCGGGATTTATTCAACGATTAATGAATGCAGGATTTAAGGTGGAATTATATAACATAGCGGAAAAACAAGGAATGAAAAGTGCTAGGAAATTTGGATTATCTGAAACAGATATGCTCTATATTGTCCGAAAATGATAGAAAGGAATAGATAGATATGGAGAATATTCCTTTTTTACGTGCTTCAACTGTACCTGTAATTGAGTATTTGGACGAATTGAAGGAAATTGATACATCTCACATATATACGAATTATGGACCTATAAATCAACGTTTTGAGGAAACAATTATGTCGGCATTTTTTCAAAACAGGGGAGCTGTTACAACAGTAGCAAATGCAACGTTAGGGTTAATGGCGGCTATTCAACTAAAGAAAAGAAGAAAGGGAAAGTATGCTCTTATGCCTAGTTTTACATTCCCTGCGACTGTCTTAGCGGCTATTTGGTGTGGATTGGAACCTTATTTTATTGATATTTCAATCGATGATTGGTATATGGATAAAACCGTACTTTTGGATAAGATAGAAGAATTAAAAGAAGAGGTTGCGATTGTTGTCCCGTACGCAACTTTTGGATCATGGATGGACTTAGAAGAATATGAAGAATTAGAGAAAATCGGGGTTCCGGTTGTCGTAGATGCGGCACCGGGATTTGGATTAATGAATAGTGGTATGCATTACGGTCAGGATTTTAGTGGAATGATCGTATATAGCTTTCATGCAACAAAGCCTTTCGGAATTGGTGAAGGAGGGCTCATATATAGTAAAAACGAAGAAGATATACAACGTATTAAAAGAATGGGGAATTTCGGATTTGATAAAAATCGTGAATGCACGATGATGGGGTTTAATTGTAAAATGTCTGAATACGCAGCAGCTATTGGGATAGCGACTATAAAAAGATGGGATCAAAAATTAAAAGAACGCACCCGTATTTCTGAATGGTATAAACAGTTATTGCAAAGTACTGGGTTAATGAAAAAAGGGTGGGAAGTCCAAAAGACAGAAGCGGTTATTCATCAATTTATGCCTATCATTTGTCCAGAAGAAGTTCACAACATACAAGTAATAGAAGAACTGAAAAAACAGAAAATAGAAGCTAGATTATACTTTTCACCATCTTGCCACCAACAAGTTCTTTTTAGAAAATATAAGTCTACAGATTTAACAAAAACGAATAAAATAGCAAACCGAATTGTAAGTTTACCTTTATGGGAAGGAATGACGAAAGAACTAGTAGAGCAAATTGTAATCTGTTTAGAGCAGAAGGTGGTGTTGGTAGATGAATAGTTTTTATAGTCAAGAAGAACTAAAGAAAATTGGATTTTTATCTGTTGGGAAAAATGTATTGGTTAGTAAAAAAGCAAGTATATATAATCCGGGTGCTATATCAGTTGGCAATAATGTAAGAATTGATGACTTTTGCATTTTAAGTGGCAAAATCACAATTGGAAGTTATTCGCACATCTCGGCGTATACAGCGTTATATGGAGGGGAAATTGGGATTGAAATGCATGACTTTGCAAACATTTCAGCTAAAACAATCGTATATGCAGTACTTGATGATTTCAGTGGAAATACATTAATGGGGCCAACCGTCCCGAATCAATATAGGAATGTGAAAGTAGGAAAAGTTATTTTTAAAAAACATGTGATTATTGGTGCTAATTCTATTATTTTTCCAAATGTAACTGTAGGAGAAGGTACGGCAGTCGGCGCGATGAGTATGGTAAAAGAGAGTTTAGATGATTGGTATATTTACGCTGGAGTTCCCGTAAGGAAAGTAAAACCTCGTCAAAAAAAGATGCTAGAGTTGGAAATTGATTTTTTAAAAAGCATTCATTCTTAATAAAAAAGAATGAATGCTTTTTATTTTTATCCCGCTATTTGCCGGGCAGTAAGACTTCACCTCAAAATTCAGCGAAAGCAAAGAAATTAGGTGGGAGCTGATTAAAGTTTCACTTTATGATAGAGCAGAGTGTATCTTAACTTATTATGTTTTAAATTTTGCTGACCAAGGCAATACTGAGCCATAGTGAATGTAAAGTTGGAGGGCGAGCGTATATGTTTGATGAGGATGGGATTGTTTTAATTATGGAACCAGCTGATGAAAGAAACTTGAGGAGATTTATTTTTTCAGTGCCACAGTCAGTGTATGAAAAGAAGGGGATTACATTACACTATGGAGCAGCTATAGGACAAGGATATATGGATATAATTGAAGATATTATAAGCGTACATATAGAAATAGATGTTGTAACAATAATAGGGCATGTAAGAGTATAAATAGCTATTTGAAAAAAGGTTGTAAGCAATTTAGCTAGAAGTTATGATAGAGAAAATTATAGACAATTATAAAGACGAAGGGAGTCTGAAATGAAAATAAAATCAATTTTATTAGTATTTATAGTTTCAATTGGTTTAATGGGATGTTCAATAGTGGAGGAAGGAAAGAACTCCATAGATTATGCTCAAAAGGCGACAGACTATGTAAATGAAATAAGCGCATTTGCAAATGAAGCACCGGCATTAGCAGAGAAAGCTATTAACGATGGGACAGCTCGAAAAGAATTAGAAACGAAGCTGAATGAAATTAAACAAGATATACCAGCTTTCAATGAATTAACGCCACCAGATGTAGCGAAGGATCTTCATCAACAAATCGTTGGATATAATGAAAAGCTAAATTCGTTAATTGATACGTCTATGAAAAAGATAGAGGAAGGAAAAATGGACGTAGAGCAATTTAAAAACTCAGAGCTCATGCAGACGATAGATCAAGTTCGTGATTTGAAAGATAAGGTGCAAAATTTAGGTCAATAACAAAAAGCTCCGTTTGTAACAAACGGAGCTTTTTGTTATTGGATACAATAAACGATTACACCAACGATAATAATCATGTTGCCGATGAGTTTACGTTTCGTTATTTTTTCCCCTAGGAAATACCAACCGAAAATTAATATGATGATATAACTTAAGGATTCTAATGCTGATGCTTGTTTTAATTCCATGCCCTTCATGGCGATTACATTTAATCCAGCATTAAGTACAAATAAAGAGTAACCGATAATAACATAAGGATTCACATATTCTTTTATTCTAGAATCGTATTGTTGTAAAGTAGCTTTTTTTAATAATATTTGTGAGTAATTTGCTAAAATTATCCCGAAAATAAACAATAGCATATAACTATTCATCTTTTGTCACCACCACAATTCCGACGATAATAATAGCTGCACCAAGTAAATGATTCCACTGAATTGTATCTCCAAATAGAAATACTGACCAAAGCATTGACCATAGTATAATAATCCCTCGATGTGAATATGCTTTTGAAATTTCGAAATGTTTAATTACTTGTTGCCATAAAATTGCATATCCGAATAAAAGTATAACTAGTCCGAAATAAGCAACAAAAAATGAGATTGAAGCAATTGGAAATTGAGCTGCCCATTTCATGTAAACCATAATGATAGAATATATCAAAAAAGCTACATGTAAAAATACATAATTTTTAATAGTTGGTTTCATTTATTCACTCTCTTTTACATATAAATATCTATTTATATCTGTTTTTTTAATGATAGATATAGAAATATATTTTGTTTAATCTTTCACATTCCAAATTATATAGTATCATGGCTTTTATTGTAAAACAATAGAAGCCATGCATTCATTTTTTCCAAGATTCTACAATATGTATCGTTTTATTTGTTGCATCCAACTCTACTTGAACACCGAAAGGTATAGTAATCATTGGATGTGTATGACAACAATCGAAGTCAGCTAGAAAAGGAATTCTTTGATTTTGAAGTACTTCCAACAGTATTTCAAAAGGTTTTCGATTTGTACCACAATCATCAAATTGCTCATGTTTTCCAAGAATGATACCTGAAATTTTATCAAATACACCGTTAATTTTAAGGAATGAAAAGCTTCTTTCGATAGTAGCTGCATCTTTTGAACTGTCCTCAATAAAGAGAATATCGCCTTCTTGAATATGTGGCATATAGGGGCTAGCCCAAATTCCTTGTATCGTGTTTAAATTCCCGCCAATAATACGCCCAGTAGCTTTTCCGTCAATTACTGAAATCCAATTGTTTGGTCGAAGTTCTTTCTCCTTCGTCTTTTCTTCCCAATTAATAAATTCATCTGACCAAAATAATGGTTGTTTTATATGATAAGGAAGAGATTGATCATGTAGTAAAGTTTCTGCAAAATATTTGTATGTGCAGTTAACAAAAGGTTCAAATTCGCCAAAGGAAGGGACGAGAGCGGGCCCATAAAATGTAGGGATTCCTGTTTTAGCATAAATTCCTAGTAATAAAGCAGTTGCATCTGAATATCCAATCATTATTTTAGGGTTATTTAGAAAAGCATCATAATCAATATAAGGTAATATTGAATTTGAATTCATCCCACCAATTGTTGACATAATACAAGAAATATTAGGGTTTCTTATCAAGGCATTTAGTTCATCAGCACGCTCTTGTATACTACCAGAACGATAAAAATCATATCGACCTGTTAATGAACCTTCTAATATACGAAACCCTTTCTGTTGTAAGTAAGATTTTGCTCGTTCAAATCTTTTTGGAGAAGTGTAGGTTACTGGTGAAGAAGGGGAGTAGATCCCAATTGTGTCACCATATTTTAATGATTTTGGAAGTAGCATTTGTATGAATCCCTTCTATTAAATAGTTTATTTACAAGATTTTATTGTTGAATATTCTTATATTTCAGTATTATAAGTGTAACATAAACAAATTAAAATAATAATTACTGTATATGAATAAATATACTTTTTACCTTGACTGTATAAAGGAAATGTTGTTAAGGTTAAATGTGAGTGTATAAAAGGTTTGCTAAAGGAGTTTTGAAATGAATCGGTTAAAATGGGGAAGGATGACAGTCCTATTAGTCATTATTTTAGGGATATGTTGGTTCTTATTCCAAGGAAATCAAAAGAGCGTAGCGAATGTAGAAGGACAACCTTTGCAAGTGGCAGAACTACCTAAAGCAGGATTTACTGAAAAAGTAGTCCCGCCAAAGTACATCCCACCAGAAATTAACGCAAAAGCGGCTATGATTATCGATGCGAGTGATGGAGATATTATTTATCAATATAATGAAAATGAAGCTTTTGCACCGGCTAGTATGTCTAAGATGATGACAGCGTATCTCCTACTAGAGAGTATACATAACGGGAAAGTTCGCTGGGAAGATCCAGTTAAAATGAGTGCGAAGGCGGCACAAACAGAGGGAGCGAGAATCCCAGTACAAGTTAATGACACATTAACTGTTAAAGATTTATATCATGCATTAATGATTGAGTCAGCTAATAATTCAGCTGTGGCTTTAGCAGAACATATGGCAAAATCGGAGAAAGATTTCGTTCAGCTTATGGATGCAAAAGCGAAACAGTTAAAAATGTCGGAACATGCTAAATTTGCAAATGCTTCTGGATTACAAGAGCCAGATGGAAGTGAAACAAAAATGACGGCTGCTGATGTAGCACAATTGGCGTATCATCTTATAAAAGATTATCCGGAAATATTAGAAGTGACTCACTTGCGTCAAAGTCAGCTAGCATTTAATAATATTAATGTTATAAGCACAAACGACATGTTAAACAAAAATAATAAAAGTTTATATATAGAAGGAATGGACGGACTAAAAACAGGATTTACAGATAGTGCAGGATATTGTTTTACTGGGACTGCCAAGCAAGGTGATAACAGAATTATTACAGTAGTCATGGGGACCTCAAGTAAAACAAAACGTTTTACAGAGACGAATAAGTTAATGTCGTATGCATTTGGATTAGTTAATTAAGTAAGTAAAATACCAATCTAGATCGCTACATAAGTAAGGCTGTTTGTTGTTACTAATTTTAGATAACAATAAACAGTCTTTTTATTTTAACTTTAAAAAGGAAAAAGATTCTAAATACAAGTGTTATCATTTGAGTTTAATTGTTGCTGTGATATTATAAAGTTATAAGCTTATTAATAATAAGTTTGAGGGGCGTAATATGCTGTATACATATGAAATAGCCTCAATTGAAAATTGGAGGGAATTATGATGGCAAAAGATTTTTACTCAGCAATTGAAGACAGAAGATCTATTTATGCAATTAGTAAAGAGCAAGTAGTTTCTGATGAGAAAATTCAAGAAGTGATTTATCATGCTGTAAAACATACACCTTCAGCTTTTAATTCTCAAAGTGCTCGTGTTGTTGTTTTATTAGGAGAACAACATGATAAATTATGGGATATTACGAAAGAAACGTTAAGAAAAATTGTACCTGAAAATAACTTTGCACCTACTGAAGAAAAAATGAATGCATTTAAAAGTGGTTATGGGACGGTTTTATATTTTGAAGACAGTGAAGTAGTGGAAGGCCTTCAAGCAAACTTTGCATTATATAAAGATAATTTCCCAACTTGGTCTCAGCAATCATCAGGAATGTTACAATTTGCAATTTGGACAGCTTTAGAAATTGAAGGGTTTGGTGCTACGTTACAGCATTACAATCCGCTAATTGATGAAGAAGTGAGAAAAGAGTGGGATATCCCAGGGAATTGGAAACTAACTGCGCAAATGCCATTTGGTAAACCGGTAGTACAGGCTGGTGAAAAAGAATTCCAACCGTTAGAAAACCGTGTGAAAATTTATAAATAATTTGATAAAAGGTGAACAGGAATATAACCTGTTCACCTTTTATAAGTAGTAAGGGTTTTTTTGTTCGGCATTTTTCATCTGATTCTTTAATTCATTTTTACGTGTTACAATCGCTGATACTTTTTGTAATGTTATCATTGAAACGAATTGAATAAAAGCATAGTATAGCTCTATATTTTTTTGTATTGGATCATCTATTATATTTCTCATAAATATGCCTCCTCTTTTTATTCAAATAAAACTCCGCATTAATGGGCAACCCGAGTGGTGAGGGTTAATAATTAGCGGAGGATGTATAAACCCCTTACTGATTAAAGTTTCATTTTATAAGGGAATGAAACTTTAATCAGTTCGCTAAAATTCTTTTTTATTAAGATATGTATATAATACTATAAACATCCTATAAATTCCATTATCGGAAAAAGAGAACAGTTGATATAGTGTGTGTTCTCTTTAAAGGAGAAATGACTTTTGTGAAATAAATCTTACAATTCGTCAAATTATTTCAAAATTGTAGATAGTATAGAAAATTAGTTTTCTAAAAATATTATACTATTGATAAATAGAGTGATTTTTGTCATGATGAAAGTATACTTCATGTAAGGAGCTTTATAAGGAAATACATACTTTAGTTTGTATTAGGTTAATAGAATTTTTTGTAATAGATAGAAAAGGGATATTTTATATTAAAATATTAAATAGAATGTCGAATTTTCATGCGATATATAAGAAATTTGAAAAAACCATTGCAAAAACACTATATTTAATGATAAAGTTCACATGAAGTTCACACGGATTTCACTTTGTTCATTTAAAATGAACTCTGTGTGAAAAATAAAACTCTTGCTAAAAAATGGAACTGGATGAATATTTTACTTTGATAATATTGTAAAGTATTAAAGTTTTAAGTTTTTTTTAAGAGGATAGTAGGGAAAGGAAGTAAAGACAACTTATGAAAAAAGTAATTGCAGGTTTAGCAGCAGCTTCTGTAGCTGGCGTTGCAGTTCCAGGAATGGATTCTGCTCATGCACAAGTTTCAAATGAAGCGCTAAAAGAAATTAATGGACAAACTCAAACTCAAACTCAAACGACTGTAACTGAAACAAAAACTGTAGAAACAACTTCTGAATTAAAATACACAGTAACTGCTGATGTATTAAATGTTCGTTCAGGTGCTGGTACAGGACATAACGTTATTTCTAAAGTGAAATCAGGTCAAGTGCTACAAGTAGTTGGACAAGAAAATGGTTGGTTCAAAGTAAACGTAAATGGTCAAACAGGTTATGTAAGTGGTGACTTCGTAACGACTGGTGGCAAAACAGGAACGACTGTTCAACAAGGAACAGGTACTTACACAGTAAACGTTTCTTCACTTAACGTACGTACAGGCCCAAGTACATCTCATACAGTATTAGGTTCTGTAAACAAAGGTAAAACAGTACAAGTTGTAGGTGAAGTACAAGATTGGTTTAAAATCAACTTCAATGGTGGAACTGGATACGTAAGCAAAGACTTCGTAACAAAAGGTGGTTCTGCTGTATCTAACGAAACACAACAACCAACTACAAACAACAATACTACAACAGTTCAAACTGGTGGTTCTTATGTTGTTAACACTGGTGCTTTAAAAGTACGTACAGGCCCAGCTACATACAACGCTGTAATCGGTGGAGTAACAAATGGTAAAGTATTAAACGTTACTGGTGCTGAAAATGGTTGGTACAAAATTAACCATAACGGCCGCACGGGTTACGTAAGTGCAGACTTCGTTAAGTTTGTAAAAGGTGGAGTAAACAACGTTACAAATAACAATAACGTTACAAATAACGTTCAACAACCAGGTAAAGATGTACAAAAACCAACAACAGGTGGAGATACATCTTCAATCGCTGGATTCGCTAGATCTTTAAATGGTTCACCATACAGAACTGCTGGTACAACACCTGCTGGTTTTGACTGCAGTGGATTCATTCACTACGTATTAAATCAAACTGGTCATAAAGGCGCTCGTCAAACAGTTGCTGGATACTGGAGCTCTAAAACAAAAACTAGCAATCCACAACCAGGTGATTTAGTATACTTCCAAAATACTTATAAATCAGGTCCTTCTCACATGGGTGTTTACTTAGGAAACGGTCAGTTCATTAGTGCAGAAACAGATGCAACTGGTGTACGTATTAGTTCTGTAAGTAACTCTTACTGGAGCAAGCACATTTTAGGTTACACAAAAGCATACTAAGAAAAAGTAGTTTATATACTTTTCGTATAGAGAAAAGGCTTTCCAAGGAAACTTGGGAAGCCTTTTTATAGTTGAATGAATTGGAAGTTTAATAGTTTTTATTTTAACTTTCCATTTAAAAATCGATCATATAAGTCGTGGAAATAGTTAGGACGAAATAAGTTAGCTGCATGTCCTGCTAAAGGTATTTCCTTGTATAGAACGTTAGGTAAAATAGATTTCAAATCAAATAGACAAGATTTATAGAGATGATCATGCTCTCCCATTACCCATAGTATAGGGTGAGGAAGTGATTTTAATTTAGACTTTAAATCGAATTCTAACCGATGTCGTAATGACTGGGCAATAATGGATGAATGTAATTGTAATCCGAAACGGTAGTAAATATTTCTTGAAATGACTGCAAACGGATTTGATTTTAGTATACCACTTGGAAAAATAGTATTTGCGTATTGAGAGAGCCATTTAGAGTATTCATCTCCTCGTTTCTCCCAAAATTTTTGGAATACGTTATATAAGCGAGAAGGATTATTGTAATGTCCTCCAATATGACAAATACTTAATACTTTTTCTGGATGCATTTGTGCAAAAATTGTAGAGATGTAACAGCCGTAACTTAGCGCACAAATATGAGCTTTTTTAATACCTTCTTGTTCATATAAGTTTAATAATTGATCTACGAGGCGCTGTAATGAAAAGTCGATTGCTTCTCCTTTATCATCACCGTGACCTAATAAGTCATAAGTTATAATGTTGTAGGAGGCAGAAAATCGTTTTTGCTCCTTTTTGAAGGCGCGACGGTTGCCAACTAATCCATGAATAAAAATAATTGTTTCCTTTTCAGAATGTATATTTGTTTGCAAAAAGGATACTCCTTTCACTAACTGGAGATTTATATCGTGTTGTAAATTATTTATCTATAATTTACATAGAATAATATTAAGTACCAGGTAATAATATCAGATGTTTATATCTGTTGTAAAGATGAGTTTTTATGTATATTTTGTAAAAATGGAAAAAGTGTGTTTACATTCAGTTTACATTTGTATCGTATTCTAATTTTAGAAAGAACAGTTTGGTTTAACACGAGGAGATGAACAGGAATGGAAGTTAGAAATGAAATGAAGAAAAAAGGGAGCTGGAGGCAGTTTTTACGCCTTATTCAAGATACAAATCCTCCGAAAGGAATTTTAATTTTTGCGTTATTAATGAGTTTGCTTTCTACGGGAGCGAGTTTATTTATTCCTATGCTGACAAAAGGATTAGTAGATAATTTTTCGCTTTCTTCAATTAGTGCAGGACAAATTGTTGGGTTAGTTGCTTTCTTTGTAATGCAAACTATTGCGGCAGGGTTGTCTATATATTTACTAAATTATATTGGGCAGAAGATTGTAGCGGGACTAAGAGAACGTTTGTGGAAAAAGGTACTTATCTTGCCGGTATCTTATTACGATCAAAATAGAACAGGTGATACCATTAGCCGTATGACGAATGATACAGGTGTTGTGAAAACGTTAATTTCTGAGCATTTGTCAAACTTATTAACAGGTGGTATTTCAATTGTTGGATCGTTAATTGTATTATTTGTGTTAGATTGGAAAATGACTGCGTTACTTTTAACGGTTATTCCGTTGTCTGTATTAATTTTAGTTCCACTTGGACGAAAAATGTATAAGATTTCAAAAGCGCTTCAAGATGAAACGGCATCTTTTACAAGCGTGTTAACGCAAGTGTTATCAGAAATTCGTTTAGTGAAATCTTCAAATACAGAAAAAAGAGAATATGAAACGGGTAATACAGGTATACAAAAGTTATTACAATTTGGTTTGAAAGAAGGAAAAGTGCAAGCATTAATTTCGCCAGTTATGTCGTTTGTTTTAATGGCACTACTTGTTATTATCGTAGGATATGGCGGGATGAGAGTTTCTAGCGGTGCATTAACAACTGGTGAACTTGTAGCGTTTATTTTGTATTTAGTTCAAATTATAATGCCGATGAGTCAATTATCTATGTTCTTTACACAATTTCAAAAGGCAATTGGTGCAACGGAAAGAATTAGTACGATTTTAGAATATAAAGTAGAAGATCATGAAACTGGTGTGAAAGTGACAAATGCTAAGCAGCCGATCGTTCTTGAAAATGTACATTTTGAGTATAACGAAGAAGAGCAAGTTTTGAAAAATATTGATTTCACAATTGAATCAGGAAAAGTGACAGCGATTGTAGGACCAAGTGGTAGTGGGAAAACAACGTTATTCTCATTACTGGAACGTTTTTATGAGCCAACTAGCGGTGCCATTAAATTAGGAAAAGAATCAATTACGAGTTATTCATTACAGTCATGGCGACGTCAAATCGGTTACGTATCACAAGATAGTCCGTTAATCGATGGAACGATTCGTGATAATATTTGTTACGGCGTTGAAGGCGAAGTAACGGATGAAGAAATTGAAAAAGTAGCAGCAATGGCATATGTTGATGCATTTATTCATGACTTACCAAACGGTTATGCAACAGAAGTTGGAGAACGCGGTGTGAAGCTTTCTGGTGGACAAAGACAGCGAATTGCCATTGCCCGGGCGTTACTTCGAAATCCGCAAATTCTTATGCTCGATGAGGCAACTTCAAGCTTAGATAGTAAATCTGAGTCTGTCGTTCAAAAAGCGTTAAATAACTTAATGAAAGGCAGAACAACGTTAGTGATCGCGCATAGACTTTCTACTGTTGTAGATGCAGATAAAATTATCTTTATTGAAAAAGGGAATCTTACAGGTAGTGGTACGCATGATGAATTATTACAGACGCATGATATGTATCGCGAGTTTGCAACGCAACAATTGAAAATTAAAGAGGGTGCATTATAAAATGAATCATCAGTGGGATTTTACTCCACTGATGATTCATTTTAAAAAAAATATATTAGATGCTAAGTAGAAAGGAAATGGTTCCTTTGATACCTAAAATTTTAATAGTAGACGACGATCCACACATTAGGGAACTCGTTTCTGTATTTTTAGAACGAGAAGGTTTTCAAACATATGAGGCAATTGATGGAGTAGATGCACTTCGGAAAATGGATGACGTAAAAGTCGATATGGTTATTCTTGATATCATGATGCCAAATATGGATGGATTTGATGTATGTTTTGAATTAAGAAAATACTATGATATCCCGGTTCTGATGCTAACTGCCAAAGGAGAAACATCACAAAAAGTAAAAGGATTTCACCTTGGGACAGATGATTATCTTGTAAAGCCATTTGATCCTATAGAACTAGTAGTGAGAGTAAAGGCATTATTGAAACGTTACCAAATTACAGTTTCACAATCGATTCAAGTTGGAAATGTATTATTAAATCGTAAAACATTCGAAGTTACATCTGGAGAACAAACGGTTACGTTACCGTTAAAAGAATTTGAGCTGCTCTTTACTTTAGGGTCTAAATCGGGAAGAACTTGTTCGAGAGAGCAATTAATTGAAGAAATATGGGGATATGATTTTGAAGGGAATGAACGTACACTAGACGTTCATATTAATCGGTTACGTGAGAAGTTTCAAGAAGAGCAGTCGAAATTTAGTATTAAAACAATAAGAGGATTAGGGTATCGCTTAGAGGTAAGTAAATGAGAAAAGGAAAACGAATGAGTAAGTTGAAGATGCTGAAAGTATTTGGAGCGGTATTAGCGCTCTTTTCTTTTCTTACTATCATTTGGTCTATCGCATTTTATGTAGCAACTAGTATATTGAATGCTTTTGACGTAAACGTATCGCCATTTGTTGCCTTTCTAATTAGTGATATGGTCGGTTTTGTATTTATTATTCTTATTTGGACATTAATTGGAATATTAATGAGGCCAAAACGAGAGGCAATGATTTGGACTATTATTGAACCGATACAAAAAATTGCAAAAGGAGATTTCTCCGTAAAAATACGAAATGAAGAAAAGTATGATGGAGAAATTGGCGTGCTCGTAAAAAGTATAAATGATATGACAGATGAACTGAATACGATGGAGAAAATGAGACAAGAATTTGTATCGAATGTTTCTCATGAAATACAGTCACCATTAACTTCTATAAAAGGATTTGCTAGAGCACTACAAGACGATAATCTTTCTGAGAAAAAAAGAAAGCATTATCTTACCATTATTGAAACTGAAACAACGAGATTATCTAAACTAAGTCAAAACTTATTAAAGCTAACTCTTTTAGAATCAGAAGAGTATATACCAGAAAGAGTGAGTTATCGATTAGATCAGCAGTTAAAGCAAATTGTGTTAAATAGTGAACCACTCTGGGCTGAAAAAGAAATTGAGTTAGAACTAGATTTAGAAAAAGTACATGTTATTGCTGATCAAGAAAGTATGAGTCAAGTGTGGATTAATTTAATTCATAATAGTATTAAATTTACTCCAAGCGGTGGTACGATTATTATTCAGTTAAAGGAACATGAAACAGTAGTGGAAGTGCGTATCCGTGATTCAGGAATTGGTATATCTGAAGAACAGAAACAACATATTTTTGAGCGTTTTTATAAAGCGGATTCTTCACGAAATCGTGCTTATGGAGGAAGTGGCTTAGGTTTAGCTATTGTAAAAAAAGTACTCGATCTTCATCATGGGGAAATAAAAGTTGAGAGTGAGGAAGGGAATGGTACTGAATTTATTGTGTGTATTCCTAAATATAAAGAGAAATAGTGTTAGGGTGATATCTTCTAACACTATTTCTCTTTATAAATACATTTACCATTGTTGCAGCTATATTGATAAGCTCTTCCTTCGCTATTCATACGGTATGAGTAATCTGATTCTTTATCTTTCTTAAAGTCAACGTACGCTTCTGCACCGTTTTTATCATCATCTATATCAATGAATTGAACGGATCGTATAGAATAATCTTCCTTTTCACTTAATCCCTTTTCTTGCAAATTTTTATGTATACTGTCTACTAACTCGTCAAACAATGACCAGTTTAAATTAAGATTTTCAAATGACTCAGTATGTCTTCCTAAAATGCCTTCGTCTTGTATTATTTTATTATTATCGTATGTATAAGAGTATGTAAAATAGGGTTCGTCTTTATATACTACTGTTGCATAATAGCCGATATTATAAAGGGGAGTATATTTTCCGGTTATGCTTTGTATTTCTTTTTGCTTATATCCTTTTATAGTATGGAGATAGTCGCTAGTATCTTTTTCTATTACTTTATAATGTAGTGGATTACCAAATATAAAATACATAGCCAAAAATATGATACATAGTCCGACTGCAGTTAGTGATAAGAACCATTTTTTTCTTTTCATACACATACACGCTCCTATGCTGGATTTATTTTTATTTTATATGAATAATGGAAAAAACATGATACTTATAAATAAAAACTTTTTATAGTTACCTACAAGTAACCTACGCACATGAAAGTGCATCATTGCCTTTTTACATAAACATAGATACAATTTTAATATAATACATAACTGAGATGATTAAGGAGTGTTATACTTGGCAGAATTATTACAAGGCAAAAATGCTTTAATTACAGGAGCAGGTAGAGGGATTGGTCGCGCTGTCGCAATCGCATTAGCGAAAGAAGGCGTAAATGTAGGACTATTAGCTCGTTCAGAAGAAAACTTAAAAGCTGTAGCGAAAGAAGTAGAAGCAGAAGGTGTAAAAGCTGTTATTGCAACTGCTGATGTTTCTTCATACGAAGAAGTAACAACTGCGATTGAAACGTTAAAAAATGGTTTAGGATCTATCGATATTTTAATTAATAACGCTGGTATTTCTAAATTCGGTAAGTTTTTAGAATTAGATGTTGCTGATTGGGAAAAAATCATTCAAGTAAACTTAATGGGTGTATATTATGCAACTCGTGCTGCTTTACCAAGCATGATTGAACAACAATCTGGTGATATCATTAACATTTCATCTACAGCAGGACAAAAAGGTGCACCTGTAACAAGTGCATATAGTGCTTCTAAATTTGGTGTTCTTGGTTTAACAGAATCGTTAGCGATGGAAGTTCGTAAGCATAACATTCGTGTAACGGCTTTAACACCAAGTACAGTAGCAACAGACATGGCTGTAGATTTAGGATTAACTGACGGAAATCCTGATAAAGTTATGCAAGCTGAAGATATTGCAGAATTTATCGTAGCACAGCTGAAATTAAATAAACGTACATTTATTAAATCAGCTGGACTTTGGTCTACTAATCCATAAGAATTACATTTATTAATAAAAGAAGGGATATCTATTCTGTAATGGGATAGATGTCCCTTCTTTATTTTTTGTGTTTAAGACAGAATTTTCTGTATAATCAAAAGGGAATGGTAGAAAGTATTGGAAAATTGAAAGGGGTGGTATTTGCATGATTGGAATTGAGAAATGGACGGCTGTTGATCAATATATGAGTGATGTATTAATACCGAAAGATTCTACATTAGAAGGGGTTCTTCAAACTAATGCTGCAGCTAATTTGCCAGCACATGATGTATCACCAACGCAAGGTAAGTTTTTACAACTATTAGTACAAATTCAAGGGGCCCGTAATGTTTTAGAAATTGGTACGCTAGGCGGATATAGCACGATATGGATTGCTAGAGCATTGCCATCTGGAGGCCGAGTTGTTACATTGGAAGCAAGTGAAAAACATGCAGAAATTGCACGTAGCAATATTGAGCGTGCTAATTTGACTGATAAAATTGAAATACGAACAGGATTAGCGTTAGATTCTTTACAACAAATAGAAAACGAGAAGTATGAACCGTTTGATTTTATTTTTATAGATGCTGATAAACAAAATAACCCTGCTTATTTTGAATGGGCACTAAAACTATCACGACCGGGTACTGTAATTATTGGGGATAACGTAGTACGTGAAGGAGAAGTTATTGACAATACTAGTACCGATCCTCGTGTACAAGGGATACGTCGTTTCTATGAATTAATAGCTGATGAGCCACGTGTTAGTGCTACAGCGCTTCAAACTGTCGGAAGTAAAGGATACGATGGGTTTGTAATGGCAGTAGTAAAAGAGTGATACCGTTCGAAAGTCTATTATATTTATAGTAGACTTTAGGGGAGTGAGAGATAATGAATGAAGCAGCACAACAATACTGGGCGGAGTATTGGAAAGATGCTGAGATACCAAAAACGGTGAGTGCTTGGAAATTTGGTGATACCGCAAATCGTCTTGCTAAGCAAGTAGTTGACGGAACGAAAACGGCAACTTGTTCTGCATATCTCTTCTATGAATTAAAGAATGTACCGTTACCAACTACAGAGGACTACTCTGTTATTTTGGATTACGATGAAAATCCGGTAGCAATTGTAAAAACAATTGAAGTAACAATAGTACCTATGAATGAAATTACAGAAGAGTTTGCAATTGCTGAAGGGGATGAAAGATATAAAAAAATAGGAGGAGAGAAAATGAAAAAGAAATTTCAAAAATTATAACATGTATCTTGTACAACGCAGCTACCTCGTGGACCTCCAACATACTTGGAAATATAAGTTTATATAAAAATTGGAGGTTAGGAATAGATGAGAACTGAAAAAGAAATGTTAGACTTAATTATAAATACAGCAAAAGAGGATGAAAGAATCCGAGCAGTTATCATGAATGGATCACGTGTAAATTCAAATGTGAAGAGAGATTGTTTTCAAGACTACGATATTATGTATGTTGTACATGATATACAATCTTTTACGTCTAATCATAATTGGATTCATAGATTTGGAGAAATAATGATTGTACAAATGCCAGAAGAAATGTCATTAATTCCAGCGGACGAAGACGGGAAATTTCCGTATTTAATGCAGTTTATGGATGGAAATCGAATTGATTTAACGCTCGTTCCATTTGATTTGATAAATAAGTTCGTTGGACAAGATAGTTTAAGTAAGCTGCTTCTTGATAAAGATAATTGTATTGTTGAATTTCCACCAGCAAGCGATAAAGACTACTTAATAAAAAAGCCTACAGAAAAAGAGTTTTTAGATTGCTGTAATGAATTTTGGTGGTGTAGTACGAATGTAGGGAAAGGACTATGGAGAGAAGAACTTTCTTATGCGAAAGGGATGCTTGATGGTCCAGTACGAGATATGTTCATCGTAATGCTAGAATGGCATGTTGGTATGAAAACAGATTTTACAGTTAATGCAGGTAAGTTTGGAAAGAATTTCGAGCAATATGTTGAAGAAGATATGTGGAAGCAATTTAAAAAGACATTTTCTAATGCAGAATACGAAAACATATGGGGCTCATTCTTTGTCATGGGTGATTTATTTAGAGAAGTGGCGAATGAAATTGCTAACACATATGGATATCAATATCCGCAAGATGATGATGATAAAGTGACGAACTATTTAAAACATGTGAAAGCTTTGCCAAAAGATAGTACATCGATTTATTAATAATATAAAGCAGTAAGACTGTCCTGTTAACGGACAGTCTTATTTTTGCTTATGAATAACAATTTCTCTAACAAAGTGCAGATGAATCACATATGAAAATTTAGGGAGGTTTTTATCATGTATTATTTTTATTCGCCAGAAATGTTCGTTCCATATCAATGGGGACTAGAACGAGATGTTTCGTATGCTTATATGCCATATAACTCATTTTATTATGGAGACTATAAAAGCTCATTACCTTACGTATATACCCCTCAAAATTATGAAGTACCAATGAAAGCATATGAGCGTGGATCATGGACACCATTTTCGTGGGTCGAAAAATATGCGTATGCATTTTCAGGTTCTTACAATAAAGCGGAAGTAGCCCTTACATTTGATGATGGGCCAGATTTAGTCTTTACGCCAAAAATATTAGATAAGTTAAAACAACATAATGTGAAAGCGACTTTCTTCCTGCTTGGTGAAAACGCAGAAAAGTATCCAAACGTAGTAAAGCGTATTGCAAATGAAGGGCATGTAATTGGTAATCATACGTATAGTCATCCGAATTTAGCAAAAGTAAATGACGTTGAGTACCATAATCAAATAATAAAAACGGAAGAAATATTAAATCGTTTAGCTGGTTACGCACCAAAGTTTATACGTCCGCCATACGGTGAAATACTTGAAAATCAATTAAAATGGGCAACAGAGCAAAATTTTATGATCGTACAGTGGAGTGTTGATACGGTTGATTGGAAAGGTGTAAGCGCTGATACGATTACAAATAATGTGTTAGGGAATTCATTTCCTGGAAGTGTCATCCTCCAGCATTCAACACCAGGTGGGCATTTACAAGGATCTGTAGATGCACTAGACAAAATCATTCCGCAGTTAAAAACGAAAGGGGCACGTTTTGTAACACTTCCAAGTATGTTTCAGACATCAAAAGAAAGAAAGAAAGTGAATGTGTTATGGATTGGAAAAAATAGGGTTATGCCGTATAATGAAAGTGTAAGTTTAGGAGGGATATAATTGATTTATGCACTAGTAAACATAGGAATAAGCATATTGATTGGAATTATATTTATACTTGCGGCACTTATCCTTCAAAAAAATCCACCGACAGATATTAATGCGGCATATGGTTATCGTACGAAACGATCTATGAAAAATAAGGAATTATGGGATGCGGGTAATAGGTATAGTGCAGCAGTGATGAAGCAAAATGGATTCATCATGATGTTAATTGGGAGTGTTATTAGTATACTGTTTAGATATCCACATACAATGATAGCGATTATGGTGGTTATGCTGTTATTAATTATGCGTTTATTTATACAAGTAGAGAGTAGATTAAAAGTACTTGAGCAATAATGAAAAATAGGACTCCACGCAATATGATGCTGAGAGTCCTATTTTATTTATAAACTATTATTTTTTAATACTTCTTTTCCTTGCTCTATAACAAATTCATAGTATGCAAGATCATACGGATAAATATCTTCAAATGTTATCGTAATCGGTGTATTGTTTAAGACTGAAATAGTCTTTAAAGATGAAATTTCTCTTTTTAATAGTTGTAGAAAAGAAGTTGCATGTACTTTCATCACATCGTCTACTTCTTCACCTGGTGCGAATGGAAGTGGATTGATAACATTGTGAAAATACATATGACAAAATTCACGATCAGTAAGATTTGAAATTTCATAATCTATTTTAAAGATGCCTTTGTATATTAAATCAGTAGTTTGAAAGGAAAGCCCCAATTCTTCTTCGATTTCACGAAGGCCACCAATTTGTACATCTTCATCATGCATAATATGTCCAGCTGAAGTAATATCCCATATACATGGAGCTTCTTTTTTATTTTTAGAGCGTAATTGGAAATATAAGAACATATCTTCAGCATCTTTTTCTACAAACCAACAATGAAATGTTTCGTGCCAATCACCGTCACGATGCACTTCATCACGTAATTTCTTCCCAAGTGTATTTCTTTCAGGATCAAATATTGTTAACCACTCTGTCATTTTAATTCCCCTTTCTGCAAATTTCATTATACAATATTTGTATTGAATTTTGGGAAAATAAAGAAAAAGGAGTGGTTATAAGTGGGGATAGAGCGTGCGGAAATAAAATCGATTATTTCAACAGAGGAAGAGCTACGGAAAATATTGGGGCAACCAAGTGAGCGAGCGTTAAAGAAAGTTATTTCATCATTAGACCACCATTGCGTAGATTTTCTGTCTAAATCTCCTTTTCTAGTATTATCTACTGCAAATAAATTAGGAGAGTGTGATGCTTCGCCGAGAGGAGATGCACCTGGATTTGTATACGTATTAAATAATAAAATTATCATTCCAGAAAGACCGGGCAATCGTCGTATAGACTCCATTTTGAATATTATTTCAAATCCACGTGTAGGACTAATCTTTTTTATTCCAGGTCTTGGGGAGACGCTCCGGATAAATGGCCGAGCGTATATTACAAACGACGAAGAAGTTTTGAAAGAAATGCAGGCGAATGGACGTAATCCGTTGCTTGGAATTGTTGTTGAAATAGAAGAGTGTTATATTCATTGTGCAAAAGCTTTTATTCGTTCTAAGATGTGGGATTCAGAATCTTGGTTAAATAAAAAAGAGTTACCTTCAGTAGCAAAAATGTTGCTGGAGCATGCGAAAGTGAATACTTCAGAAGAAGATGTTGCTCGTTCTTTAGAGGAAAGTTATACAAAAAGATTGTATTGAAAATTTTATTGATATAGTTTTGTAAGGTGGATATGTACGGGTTTTAGAATGGGGAACTTATCCCGCATTAACGGGCAGTAAGACCCCTACCTTAAAATTCAGCGTAAGTAAAGAAGTTAGGTGGGTATCAACTGCCCGTAAAAGCCCGATTGGTTCGACTAATAATCAGTGGGGATGAACAAAATCCCCACTGATTAAAGTTTCACTTTATATATGAACCGTTGATTTATAAACTGGAGAAGTAACAAAATAGGTAAATTGAGTGGCGGTTGCATAATGCTATTGTAAAATATAATAAAAAAATTCTTGAAAATAGTTAGTAAAAATAGGCTTGCTTTTTAAAAAGTTGATAACTATAATAAGTTAACAAATAGACATGAACGAAAAAGTAACGATAAGGACAAGAAATCATTTTTACGGTTTACAGAGAGGGAAGTCTAGGGTGTGAGCTTCCTAACACGAGAAATGATTTTACCACCTTTGAACTTCAATAGTGAACGAGTAATCTAGTAATTATTGACGGTATCAGCCGTTATCTGAACTTGAGCAATCTAGAAGGAGATACGTCTAGATTGGAACAAGGGTGGAACCACGAAAACACATTCGTCCCTTTCCTAGGGGTGAGTGTGTTTTTTTACGACCTTAGAGATTGAAAATTTAAAATGATTAAAAAATAGTATTGATTTTGTTTTTTATGCGAGTATAATGAGTTAACAAATAAACATGAACGAAAAAGTAACGATAAGGACAAGAAATCATTTTTACGGTTTACAGAGAGGGAAGTCTAGGGTGTGAGCTTCCTAACACGAGAAATGATTTTACCACCTTTGAACTTCAATAGTGAACGAGTAATCTAGTAATTATTGACGGTATCAGCCGTTATCTGAACTTGAGCAATCTAGAAGGAGATACGTCTAGGTTGGAACAAGGGTGGAACCACGAAAACACATTCGTCCCTTTCCTAGGGATGAGTGTGTTTTTTTATTACTTTGAAAGGAGGTGCTTGTAACATGAAACAATTTGTACGTACGGAAATAACCACCACCTGCATGGCCAAAGAGCAGGATAAGGTGATTTATAGGTGTAACAATTAAACTTTTAGGAGGAGATTAGAAGATGAATAACGTTATAAATGTTGGGGTATTAGGCTTAGGTACGGTCGGAAGTGGTGTTGTTCATATTTTGAAAGAACATTATAAAAAAATCGCTCTTGATACAGGATACGAAGTGAAAGTGAAAACAGTCGTTGTACGTGATTTGGAAAAAGAACGCGATGTTTGTATTGATGGAATTGCAGTAACAAGTCATGCAGATGAAGTTCTAAATGATTCAAATATTGATATTGTAGTAGAGGTAATGGGCGGAATTGAAGAAGCAAAACAGCATATTGTTAAGGCTTTACGAAATAAAAAACATGTCGTAACAGCAAATAAAGATTTAATGGCTGTATATGGTGCGGAGCTTCTTCAACTGGCGAACGATAATGATTGTGATTTATGTTATGAAGCGAGCGTAGCAGGCGGTATTCCAGTGTTAAGAGGACTAACTGACGGGCTAGCATCAGATCAAATTGAAAAAATAATGGGAATTGTAAATGGTACAACAAATTATATGTTAACAAAAATGAGTCAAAATGGGTGGTCTTATGAAGAGGCTTTACAGGAAGCTCAAAAATTAGGTTTTGCAGAATCGGATCCGACAGCAGATGTAGATGGACTAGATGCGGCGCGAAAGGTAGCAATTCTTGCAAACTTAGGTTTTTCGATGAATGTTTCATTAGATGATGTGCAAGTAAGAGGGATTCGAAAGGTTGAAAAAGAAGATTTACAAATGGCTGAAAAGTTAGGATTTACTATGAAGTTAATTGGGAAAGCAGAAAAACAAGGATCAGCCATTCATTTAAGTGTAGAACCGACACTTTTACCAAGTCGTCATCCATTATCGAATGTAAATAATGAATTTAATGCAGTATATGTTCACGGTCAAGCGGTAGGAGAAGTAATGTTTTACGGACCTGGAGCTGGAAAGTTGCCAACTGGTTCTGCTGTAGTAAGTGATATTATTTCCATCGTTAAAAATATGAATCAAGTGCCGAAAAATAAAAGTGCGTTAAAAGAACCAGTTCCTTATGAATTACAAGGTGATGAAGAAGTAGTTTCGAAATATTTCTTGCGTATTTCATTACGAGATGAGCCTGGGATGTTGCAAAAAATAACAGAATGTTTCGTTAATTACTCTGTAAGTTTAAAAGAAGTTATTCAATTACCTTTAAACCGTGAACTGGCAGAAGTTGTTGTTGTGACACATCGAACTTCAAAGTATCAATTCGAACGGGTTTTAGGAGCGATAGAAGATGTCGCAAGTGAAATAAACAGTTACTACATTATCGAGGAGGAAAAACAATATGTATAAAGGACTATTAAAACAGTATGCTTCTTATTTACCGGTGAATGAAAACACACCTAATGTCAGCTTAATGGAAGGAAACACACCTCTTATTCCGTTATTAAATATATCAAAGCAATTAGGGATTCAGCTATATGGTAAGTACGAAGGAGCGAATCCGACAGGTTCTTTTAAAGATCGTGGTATGGTGATGGCAGTTGCTAAGGCGAAAGAAGAAGGTTCAGAAGCAATCATTTGTGCATCAACAGGTAATACATCAGCATCAGCTGCAGCATATGCGGCACGTCTTGGGATGAAATGTATAATCGTAATCCCTGAAGGAAAGATTGCGCATGGAAAATTAGCGCAAGCGGTCGCTTATGGAGCTGAAATTATTTCAATAGAAGGGAATTTCGATGATGCACTTAAGGCTGTAAGAAATATTGCTGCAGAAGAGCCGATTACATTAGTAAATTCAGTGAATCCTTATCGAATTGAAGGGCAAAAAACGGCAGCATTTGAAATTTGTGACCAATTGCAAAATGCACCAGATGTTCTAGCTATCCCTGTTGGGAACGCAGGGAATATTACAGCATATTGGAAAGGCTTCTGTGAATATGAGAAAGAAAAAGGTTATAAGAAGCCAAGAATTCATGGCTTTGAAGCAGAAGGAGCAGCGGCAATTGTAAAAGGGCATGTAATTGAAGAGCCTGAAACAATTGCAACAGCAATTCGCATTGGTAACCCAGCAAGTTGGTCGTATGCAGTAGAGGCTGCCGAGCAGTCTCGTGGTGAAATAGATATGGTATCAGATGAAGAAATTTTACATGCGTATAGGTTATTGGCAAAAACTGAAGGAGTTTTCGCTGAACCGGGATCAAATGCTTCATTAGCCGGCGTAATTAAACATGTTAAATCTGGAAAAATCAAAAAGGGAGAAACAGTTGTTGCAGTATTAACTGGAAATGGTTTGAAGGATCCTGATATCGCTATTTCTTCAAATCAACTAGACATCGCAAGTTTGTCAAATGATATAGAACAAATTAAAGATCATATTAAAGGGGTGATTATGTCGTGATACCATTAAGCGTTCGTGTCCCTGCTAGTACGGCAAATGTTGGTCCTGGATTTGATTCAGTTGGAATAGCTTTGTCATTGTATTTAGATGTGGTGGTCAAAGAAAAAGCTGATAAATGGCAAGTAATCCATTCCTTTGAAGAATCAATTCCGACAGACGATAAAAATTTAATCGTTAGCACGGCATGTAAAGTATGTCCTTCTATATCACCCCATATAATAGAAGTTACTAGTAATATTCCATTAACAAGAGGGCTAGGAAGTAGTGCATCAGCGATTGTAGCTGGGATAGAGGTTGCGAATCAACTAGGCAATTTGAACTTAACTGCTGATCAAAAAGTTCAAATTGCTACAAATTTTGAAGGACATCCTGATAATGTTGCTGCCTCCATTCTAGGAGGAACTGTAATCGGAGCACTTGATGGAAAGAATGTTTCGGTTGTAAGAATTGAAAGTAAGGAATTAGGTGTAATTTCTCTTATTCCGAATGAAGAGTTAAATACAGAGGAAAGCCGATCTGTATTACCAGATGTGTTTCCGTTTCATGAAGCAGTTAAGGCTAGTGCAATCAGCAACGTATTAGTAGCTGCGTTTTGTCAAAAGAAGTGGGAAGTTGTAGGTGAAATGATGGAAAGAGATCATTTTCACGAGCCGTATCGTTTAGAACTCGTACCGTTATTACCATCTATTCGTAAATGTGCAAAAGAATTTGGTGCATACGGCACAGCACTTAGCGGTGCGGGACCATCTATTTTTATTTTAACGCCGTATGAGAAACGTCAAGAAATCGCTGAGCAATTAGCGAGAGTATTTACAGATATGAAAGTATGTGAGCTTGAAATCGACCATAAAGGTATTATTGTAAATAAGGAAGAGCATATTGGATTATAAAGAAAGCTGGCATGGCTAGCTTTCTTTACGTTGCAAACCTATTTTAAATTAGGTTTTTTCGGGAAAAATATAAAACAAATGTTAATTTTGAATAATGTAGCAAAGAGTGCATTCATTTTGGGGGTGATTAAATGAATAAAGATTCACCAGAAGAAAAAAGAGAGCGTATGAGACAAAGTGAATTAAAAAGTAATCTTACTGGTTCTTTACATGACGGACTCAATAGAGCGGAAACAGGTAGTCCAGTTGATATAGCAGGCGGTATGAATTGGAAAAGTACAGGGATAATCATTTTAGTACTACTTTTAGGATACATTGTATACACTTATTTTTTCAGTTAAAGAATGCTTGTTAAAATTTTGATTTGTTTAGTTTCATAATTGTTGAGAAAAAAATGCAGTTACTGTATTACATATCTTTTAAGCGAATTATAGTTGTTCATATCAACTTTTAATACTCCAAATAGAGCTAGCAAAATGCTAGCTCTATTATTTTTTGCCACATTCCTGTAACAAACCACCTGTATATTCATTGGTGGAGGTGCAGAGGATGAAAAAAATGATAGCGATATGTCTTCTTACAACTATGTCATTTTCGACTTTAGTCGGTTGTGACGTAAAAGGTAGTAATGCTGTACAAGAGTCTAAAATAAAGAAAGCGAAGTATAAAGATTTTACTTATGATGTAAATCCAGAAACATTCACATTAACTGTAGAACATGAGGGTGTAAAGGAACAGGCATCACAACCCCTACCGAAAATGAAGGTATCGAATGTAAAAAAAGAAAAGGATCGTACATCGTGGGAATATCCAGATCAAAAAGTAAAAATAAAATTAGAAAAGAAAAAAGACCACTTAAACATTGAAGTGGAATCGACTGGTGCAGAAAGCTTTACATGGCCGAAAGTAGAAGCTGAAAATTATACACTTCCGTTATGGGAGGGTAAGCAAATTCCGAGCAATGATGAGAATTGGAAGAAGTTTTTAAAGGATGATGCATATTCATTTGCTGAATCATTTTCTATGAAGTTTTTCGCATTAAATGGTTCGAAATATTCAATTGTATATATTGCAAACAATATGTTTAATAATGAATTGAAATTTCATTCGGATCCGAAAATAGGATTTGATTTTACACATGAATTTCCGAGCATAAATCAAAATAAAACATATGGATTTCAATTATATGTGACAAATAATGATGCGGTAAGTATTGCTAAACTGTATAAGGATGATATTGTTCGAAAAGGTGAATTTAAAACATTACAAGAAAAGGCTAGAAAAAATAAAGAAATCGAAAAGTTATATGGAGCGGCGCATTTTTATTTTTGGAATCAAAATGGTTTATCAGAAAATAATATAAATTGGCCAAAACTAAGGGAGCAAATAAATAGCCCGCTGTTTAGTCATATAAAAGAACTTATTCAAAAGAATAGTTCAGAGCCTGGGGAACTGAATGTATTAGATCAAGTAAGTAAACAAGATTTCATTGATAAGTATCAAAAAAATGTTATTTTACGTTATATAAACGAAGTATTATCCATGAAGGAATTTTATAAAGAGGATATTTTTCAAAACGTTGACCAGGAAGCTAGTGTGCTATTAAAGAAAGGTGTAGGTCACTTAACGAATACAGAATTGTATAGCTTAAATAAGCATTTATTAAAGTCGCTACTTGGCGATGCGGTTGAAGAGGTAAGTAAATGGGGTAATGCAGATGGAACGGACATACTAAAGGAAATGACAGAGGCCGGAATAGAAAAAGCGTGGATTGGTCTGCCGAACTGGGAACAAGGATTTATGCAACCGAATTTCGTGGCAAAAGCTAAGGAAATGGGGTATTTAGTTGGTCCGTATGATTCATATCATTCCATTCACGAAAAAAGTGATAAAAATTGGAACACAGCATCCTTTAATGACCCATCATTATACGAAGAGGCTACTGTAACGAAGAAAAACGGAGAAAAGGTGCAAGGCTTTTTAGGCAGAGGTCGCAAGTTAAACCCGACTTTATCGCTGCCTAGTGTAAAGGAACGCATGAATGATATATTACAAAATGGTCCTAAATATAATTCATGGTTTATTGATTGTGATGCGACAGGTGAAATTTACGATGACTATTCAGCGAAACATATAACGACACAAGAGCAAGATTTAAAAGCACGTTTAAAACGAATGGACTACATTGCGCAAGAAAAGGGTATGGTCGTTGGTTCTGAAGGTGGAAATGATTTTGCTAGTAGTACGATTGCATTTGCACACGGAATTGAAACACCTGTTATTAAATGGGACGATGAAGATATGCGAAAAAATAAAACAAGTCCGTATTATGTCGGTGGATATTGGTCACCAAATCAAAATGTTCCCGAAAAATATGCAAAACAAGTACCATTGAAAGAAGAATATAAACAAGTATATTTAAATCCAGTATATTCGGTACCATTATATAAATTAGTATACAATGATTCCGTTATTACAACGCATCATTGGGAATGGGGAAGTTTAAAGGTAAAAGATGAAGTTGGAAATCGAATGCTGTCTGAATTATTGTATAATGTTCCTCCGTTGTACCATTTAGATGAAGTAGAGTGGAATAAACATAAAAAAGAAATTACAGAGCATCTAAAAGCTTGGAATGAAGTTCATGAAAAAGCAGTAAAAGAAGAGATGACGAATTTTGCGTATTTGTCAGAAGATAAGCTAGTACAATCTGTTTCTTATGGAAAAGATATTAAAATCATTGTGAACTTCTCAAATGAAGAAATGGAAGTAGAAAAAACGAAAATAAAAGCAAAGTCGGCTTTTATTGATAATCAGGGGAAGAAAAGCATGTATACGCCGTTTGAGAAATAATAACGTGAAATATATTGTATTCATAGAGGTTTTATCATTAGCTGGACTCTTTATTCATATCGTTTATCTGGAAAAAGATATCCTAATTTAAAATGAAAGAGTTAATGAATTTATAAATTTGCATGTTGCGAAGTGCTAAATTTTTGAAATTGGTAAATAGTGACTTGCCAAAAATAAGTACGAGAGTATAATGTGAAATGGAATACATATTGGGTTTAAGTAGTAACCTTACAAAATTGTAAGGTTAATGAAAGGAAATTCAATATGAAGATAAATAGACTTACATTATACTTGGTAAAGAGAAAGAGAGGCGAATGGGTATGAGCTCTGAATTAGAACAAAATACGAGAAGTAATAAAAAGCGTTCTAAAAGAAAGTCAATAAAATGGTTCATATTAATTCCATTTTTCCTACTTATTTTTGGAGGAGTAGGATATGGTTCGTTTATATATAATAAAGCAAAAGCTGTTGTAAATGATGCGTATGCAAAAATTGAAAAGTCATCAAAGCGTGATAAAGAAGTTGAACCTTTAAAGGATAATATTTCAATATTAATCATGGGTGTAGATGGAAGTGAAATGAGAAAAAGCCAATATGGCGAAGCAGTTCGAACAGATGCACTTTTATTAGCAACAATTAATAAAGATGATAAATCTGTTAAGCTAGTAAGTATTCCACGTGATTCACGTGTTTATATTCCAACTAGAAAAAAATTAGATAAAATTACTCATGCTCACGTATTTGGTGGCGTAGAAAGTACACGCGATACGGTGGAAAGATTTTTAAATGTCCCTGTTGATTATTATGTGAAGTTTAACTTTGAATCATTCGTACAAATTGTCGATTCAATTGGTGGTATTGATATTGATGTACCAGTTACTTTCACTGAACAAGATAGTAAAGACCAAGCTGGTATGATCCATTTAGAAAAAGGTTACCAACATTTAAATGGAGAACAAGCACTTGCACTTGCAAGAACGCGTAAAATTGATAGTGACGCAATGCGTGGACAGAGACAGCAACTTGTAATAGAAGCAATTGCCAAAAAAGCGATGTCTGTTCAATCAATTAGCAAAATGGGCTCTTTACTAGATGCGGTTGATAAAAACATGAAAACGAACTTAACATTTGACGATATGCTTGCCATTACAAAAAATATGGCAGGATCTAATTTGGAAATGGAAAAAATGCAAATAGAAGGTACAGATAAACGTATCGGTGGTATTTATTATTACATTCCAAATGAAAAAAATGTAAAAGATATTTCAAAAAAATTAAATGATCATTTAGGTGTAACGCCAAAACCAGTTCGAAACGAATAATAAAAAAAGATTGGCTTTTGCCAATCTTTTTTTTGAAGTGGATTAGCAACTTTTTAATAACGGTTTTTTTGTTGCGGAAAAATTATACTAAAATCATTTTAATTTATATAAACAAAAGGTGTAATTATACGATATACTAGAGGGGACTATTTGGAAATTAGCTCCTAAAGTTGAAGGGAAGGAAATTCAATTTATTACTATTTATAGAACAATTGAATTGGTGGAAATTGAAACAGGTTAAAGAAAGACTGTTCAAAATGCAATTACATATTTATACACAATGAAGCGATTAAGGTGAAAGACGAAGAGATAGTAATTGCGAAAGATCATGTATCATATATTGACCAGCTATTTTACCAGATTAATAATCATACAAGAGGTGCTTAGCTATCGTCAAAAAAATGGTGGACCTTCATGGAGATACGTTTAGTCGTATAAACACATGGAACAATACTTTTGATAAAACTCCCATTATAATACAAAAAAATCTGTTTACATGGTGAAATAAAAATAAATAGATGTATAATTATATTGGGCGATTTATATATAAGATTAATAGGGAGAGGAATTCGATAGAATGGAAAAAGCTTTAAAAATTAAACAAATAGTAGTCGTTTTAATAGCGATTGCCGCAGTAGCTATTGGGTATTACATGTTCCAATCAATTACTTCACCAGCAAAAGCTGTCGCGAAACAAGAAAATGTAGTGCAGCTTGCAAGTGAACAGCCGAAAGTTGAAATGAATAAAACGGCACCAAGTCGTTTTAATGGAAAAGAAAGAAAAGTTGCTTATCTTACATTTGACGATGGGCCAGGGAAATATACGGCTGAATTATTAAATACGCTAAAACAACATGATGCGAAGGCAACGTTCTTTTTAATTGGAGCGAATGTCAAAGAATTTCCTGATTTAGTGAAACGTGAAAATGCTGAGGGTCATTATGTAGGCATGCATAGTATGACACATAATTTCGCAAAGTTATATAAAAATGGCGAGTATGTAAATGAGATGAAAGAAGATCAAGGTTTAATCGCTAATATTATTGGGAAATCACCTAAATTAACACGTCCTCCATATGGTTCGATGCCTGGATTGAATGAAGGTCTTCGAAATAAAGTGGTAGAAGGTGGATTTAAAGTATGGGATTGGACAATTGATTCATTAGATTGGAAATACAATAAAATACCAGTTGATGCAGCTGCAGCACAAATTGCTCAAAACGTATTAACAAACGCAACAAAACCACAAGAAGTAATTTTAATGCATGATATTCACCCACAATCAGTTGCTGCTGTGCCAGCAATTTTAAAAGGGCTAAAAGAAAAGGGTTATGAGTTTGAAGCTTATCATGAAGAGAGTCACTTCCCAGTGAACTTCTGGCATGATAACCGTATGTAATGGAGGAATGAACGTTGAAGTATGGAAAAGTAGCAGTAGTTGGAGCATTATCAGTAGGACTTTTAACAGGTTGTTTCGGTGAAAAACCAGAAGAAAATTTATATACAGCTTTTGAAACAGCAGCAACACAAGAAAAATCTTTAGTGGATGAAGCAAAAAAATTAGAGCAGTTAGAGAAACAAGGTCAAGAACTATATGCTCAAATTTTGCAAGAAGGTAAAGATCATAATGAAGCAGTTGTGAAGAAAATAGAGCAAGCTACTGCAAATGTAGATGATCGTGAAAAAGTATTGAAAAGTGAGAAAGAAATGCTAGAAAAAGCACAGAAGGAAACGAAATCTGTTCAAAGTAATATAGAGAAGATTGAAGATAAGAAGTTACAAAAACAAGCAAAAGCAGTAGAAGAGTCGTATAAGAATCGTTATGATGCATTCAAAAAGATGAATGAAAATTACACGAAAGTGTTAGTGACTGAAAAAGAACTGTATGAAAAATTAAAAGTAAAAGAAACGAAATTAAAAGAAATCGGTGAAAAAGTTAAAACTGTTAATGAATTAAATGTGGAAGCACAAAAGTCGAAAGAGCAGTTTAACAAATTTACAAAAGAGTATAATGACAGTAAATTAGCATTCTACAAAGATGCAGAAATTAAGATTAAAGATCAGAGATAAAGAAGAATCTAAAGTGTAATAAAAAGCCGGAGAAACATCGTTATAAATGTTTTTTCGGTTTTTTACGTTAAATGAATAGAAAAGACTGGAATTGATATCATAAAAGAGTTATAGTGAGTTATTCTAAGGGAAACATTGTAAAGTAAGGAGAATGGAAATATGTCATATGAATTTTTACTCAAATTAGGTTTAGCACTCTTTTTAGGATTATTCATCGGGATAGATAGGCAGCTAAAGAATAAACCACTTGGTGTGAAAACAAGTATGGTTATTTCTGTAGCAAGTTGTTTAATTACGATGGTTTCAATTGAATCTGTGCATGTATATTCTGTTCCAGGACATACAAATATGGATCCGATGCGACTGGCTGCTCAAATTGTTAGTGGAATTGGTTTTCTTGGCGCAGGTGTCATTTTACGAAGAAGTAATGATGTTATTTCTGGATTAACGACAGCTTCTATGGTGTGGGCTGCTTCAGCTTTAGGGATTGCAATTGGTGCGGGATTTTATTTACAAGCGACAGTTGCTATGGTTTTAATTATTTTAGCGATTAATGTACTTCCGCAACTTGTGAAAATTGCAGGACCGTATTCATTAAGACAAAAGGATTTATCTATAAAAATTACTGTTAAAGAGCATCATGAGTTAGATGGTATATTTAAGCAAATTAAAAATTTAGGCATGCATGTGAAACGCGTGAAAATTAAAGATATAGATAGTGGAGCATTTCAGCAACTGGAGATGGTTATTTTAGCTCCAGAAGATTTATATACAACAGAGTTATATAGTTCCCTGAAAGAGATTGATCGAGTAGTTTCAGTTGAAGTGGAAAGTAGATAATTGTGATAAAAAAGAGTGAAGTGAATTCACTCTTTTTTATTTGGATTTTTAAGGAATGAAATTGATATAATGATGAGTAACGAGGGGGAGAAATGATGGGAATACATATTAGAAGAGCAATAAAGGATGATATACCAGGTATAGCAAAGGTGCATGTTGATAGTTGGAAAACAACGTATAAAGGGATATTTGCTGACGAAATTTTAGATAATATAGCATATGAGAAACGAGAAAAACAATGGGAAGATATTTTTCGAAAAGAAGGTAATCATCAATTTAGATTTGTAGCAGAGAATTCGGATAGAGAAATAGTTGGATTTGTAGATGGGGGAGTAGAAAGAACTGGTACATATAATTGTGACGGAGAATTATATGCAATCTACCTTTTACAAGAGTATCAAGGAATGAAAATAGGACAAAAGTTATTTCAAGCTTTATTATCGGATTGTATAAACAATGATATGCAATCACTTTTAGTTTGGGTTGTTACGAATAATCCTTCTACAAAGTTTTATGAAAAATTTAACCCTGAAAAAATTGATATGAAATTTTTAGAGAGAGTAAAGATAGAAGAAACAGCGTATTGTTGGAGAGATTTGAATTTGTTATACAAACAGTTATATAGATTTGCTTAAATAATATTATTATGTAAACTTGATGTTTGAAAGAGGTATACCAATTAAGGTATACCTCTTTTGTTTAACCATTTTGGATAGATTACTAATGAAAAATAGTAAGTATGTACTTTGAAACTGAGTATTTCTTTCGCGTATTTTTAACTAGATTAAAGAAAAGAGAGAAAACAAGGAAAATTAAATCAGATAAAAAAATTCTGAAATATACTATTGAATTGAATATCATTATCAATTAGAATCATAATTGATAACGACATTCAATTATCGTTTATTATATAAAATTTCGATAGCTTTAATATAAAGAGGAGGACCAACATGCAGCATGCGAAACAAATCGCAGAACATGCAACATTACAAAGCTTTTTAAACTGTTATTTAAGAGAAACAGGGAGTGGAGAATGGATTACAGAGGATGAAAGAATGAAAACTATCTTCAGTAATACGTTGAATAGAGATACAGTCCCCACATATTTATGTTGTCGGCTATCGGCACAGAACGTTACTTTGTATGGAGAAGTTATATATAAATCATCAACAGATCGTCATTTGTTTGGAGAACAATTTTATTATCAAATTGGAGATAGTAATTCTGTTATTAAAGCAGATTACGTTACAGTTATTACATTTTTAATAAAAGAGATGTCTATCAACTACGGAGAAGGGACGAATCCTGCGGAACTTATGCTTCGAGTTATCCGTAGTTGTCAAAATATTGAGGGATTTACAAAAGAGAGAATAAAAGATACGTCCGCATTATACGGTTTCCATACAACTTTTATAGAAGCGGAGCAGTCTTTATTATTTGGGCATTTAACTCATCCTACACCAAAGAGTAGACAGGGGATAGTGGATTGGAAAAATGCAATGTATTCTCCAGAATTAAAAGGAGAATGTCAGCTTCATTATTTTCGGGCCCATAAAAGTATAGTAAATGAAAAATCATTATTATCAGATTCTACAACAACGATTATAAAAGAAGAATTAAGTAATGATGAGATGGTTAGTAAGGAATTTATAGCGAAGTACTGTAAGGAAGATCAATATGCATTAATTCCAATTCATCCGCTTCAGGCAGAATGGCTCTTGCATCAAGCTTACGTACAAGATTGGATAGTTCAAGAATTGCTTGAGTATATTGGTCCTGTAGGTAAGTATTATATGGCAACATCATCACTAAGGACGCTATATCATCCCGATTCGAAGTATATGCTTAAGTTTTCATTTCCGGTGAAAGTAACGAATTCAATGCGTATTAATAAACTGAAAGAACTTGAGAGTGGTCTTGAAGGGAAGGAAATGTTAAATACGGCTATTGGTGAAGTACGAGAAAGATTTCCAGGCTTTGATTTTATTTGTGATCCAGCCTATATTACATTAAATTATGGAACACAAGAATCTGGATTTGAAGTGATTATTCGCGAGAACCCTTTTTATAGTGAACATGCGAACGACGCAACATTAATTGCTGGGCTAGTTCAAGATGCTATACCTGGGGAGCGTACGCGGTTATCAAATATTATTCATCGCCTAGCAGATTTAGAAGGTAAAAGCTGTGAAGAAGTAAGTTTAGAGTGGTTTAGACGATATATGAATATTTCTTTAAAGCCGATGGTATGGATGTATTTACAGTACGGTGTTGCACTAGAAGCTCATCAGCAAAATAGCGTTGTGCAGCTAAAGGATGGTTATCCGGTCAAATATTATTTCCGTGATAATCAAGGATTTTATTTCTGTAATTCAATGAAAGAGATGCTTAATAATGAATTAGCTGGCATTGGAGAACGTACTGGAAATTTATATGACGACTATATTGTGGATGAGAGATTTCGTTACTACTTAATTTTTAATCATATGTTTGGCCTCATTAATGGTTTTGGCACAGCAGGATTAATTCAGGAGGAAATTCTTCTCTCGGAATTAAGGTCTGTACTTGAATCGTTCCTTCCGTATAACCGGGAACCTTCAACATTTTTAAGAGAATTATTGGACGAAGATAAGTTAGCGTGTAAAGCAAATTTACTAACGAGATTTTTCGATGTCGATGAGTTAAGTAATCCATTAGAGCAAGCAATTTATGTGCAAGTACATAATCCGCTCGTTAGAGAAGTGGCTGTTCGTTCATAAATAGCGTTAAAATTTCACGTAATACAAATAATGGTATTTTGTCATAAGGTGGAGGGTTTTATGAGAGTGGACATGTATCATACGAAAGTATTGAAGGCGCTCGAATCAGAAGATTACATTTCAGTACGAAGAAGAGTGCTACGTCAATTAGTAGAATCGTTAATTTATGAGGGGATTATTACACCGGTTCGCATAGAAAAAGAAGAACAAATTCTTTTTATAATACAAGGATTTGATGAAGAAGACAAAAGTGTTACGTACAAATGCTATGGCAGGGAACGGATGACATTTGGACGTATTTCTTTAGACTCATTAATAGTAAGAGTCCAAGATGAACAGCAAGAAATACAATCTGTCTCGCAATTTCTAGAAGAAGTTTTTCGGGTTGCTAGTGTAGAACAAGCTAAATTAGATTCTTTTATGCACGAATTAGAACAAACAATATTTAAAGACACGATTGCACAATATGAAAGAAATAATAAGAAAGAATATACTCAAAAATCTTACGATGAGTTTGAAAGCCATTTAATAGACGGCCATCCATATCACCCTAGTTATAAAGCACGTGTTGGATTTCAATATCGTGACAATTTTCAATATGGATATGAATTTATGCAGCCAATAAAACTCATATGGATTGCAGCGCATAAGAATTATGCGACTGTAGGTTATGAGAATGAAGTGATGTATAACGACCTTTTAAGAGAGGAGATTGGCGATCGTAAATTAGAAGAGTTTATGGAACGAATTCGTAATAAGGGATGTAATCCAAAACAGTACGTGTTTATACCTGTTCACCCATGGCAGTGGGAGAATTTCATCATTTCAAATTATGGGGATCATATACAGGGTAATTTTATTATTTATTTAGGAACATCAGAGGACGATTATTGCGCGCAACAGTCAATGAGAACGTTAAGAAATATTACGAGTCCAAAGAAACCGTACGTTAAATTATCGATGAATTTACTCAACACTTCAACACTCCGTACGCTGAAACCATACTCTGTTGTGAGTGCACCAGCAATATCAAATTGGTTAAATGATGTTGTAAGTAATGACGCCTATTTAAGCGATGAAGCACGTTTAATTTTGTTAAGCGAGTTTTCAAGTGTAACGTATGACACGAATAAGAAAGCTATATATGGTTCATTAGGATGTATTTGGCGCGAAAGCATTCATAAGTATTTAGATGCACAAGAGGATGCAATTCCTTTTAATGGTTTATACGCTAAAGAGAAAGATGGTACACCAATTATTGATGCGTGGTTGAACAAATATGGAATGAAGGATTGGCTACAATTACTTATTCAAAAAGCGATAATACCAGTTATACATCTTGTTGTAGAGCATGGTATCGCACTGGAATCACATGGACAAAATATGATTCTAGTCCATAAAGAAGGGGTGCCTGTTCGTATTGCGTTAAAGGATTTTCATGAAGGGCTTGAGTTTTATCGTCCATATTTGAAAGAAGTTGACAAATGTCCCGACTTTACTAAAATGCATAAAACATATGCGAATGGAAAAATGAATGATTTCTTTGAAATGGATCGCATCGAATGTTTGCAAGAGATGGTGTTAGATGCACTTTTCCTGTTTAATTTAGGAGAATTAGCGTTCGTACTTGCGGATGAATATGGATTGAAAGAAGAACATTTTTGGATAATGGTTGTTGAAGAAATTGAAAATCATTTAAGAATATATCCACATCTGAAAGGTAGATTTGAAAATATTCAATTATATGCACCTACATTCTATGCTGAACAATTAACGAAACGTCGATTATATATGGATGTGGAATCGCTTGTTCATGAAGTTCCAAATCCATTGTATAGAGTAAGACAACTTATGAAACAAAAATCAGTTGTTACAGGGGGAAATTATGCTAATCGTTAATAAACAAGAGTATAGCAAAAGTGATTTTGATTTGAGATTACAAGTTTATGAGGAAATGGAACAATTTCAAGAAGCAGAAGGAAATAGATTTGCACTTTGTCTGAAAGATCCATTCGATATTATTACGCTTGTGTTTTTCTTAAAAGAAAAGAAATCATCAGTATTACTTATACATGAAGATACGCCAAAAGAAACGGCTATTGAAATGGCAAAGCGTGCAAATTGTGTAGGAGTTTTATATGGAGAATATGGCGATTTTACAAAATTAGAAGTAGGGAACTTTTTACTAGAAGAACCTTCTTTATTGCAATATAGTTCGGGAACTACGGGAGAACCGAAACTGATTCGTAGAGCATGGACGGAAGTTGATACAGAAATTACTGCCTATAATGAAGCTTTAAACTGTGAAGTAGATGAAGTGCCAATCGTTATGGCTCCTGTTTCACATTCATACGGACTAATATGTGGTACGTTATCAGCAATTACGAGGGGGAGCAAGCCTGTAATCATTACGAACAAAAATCCTAAATTCGCATTAAATATAGTTCGTAATACAGAAAAACATATCATATATGCAGTACCACTTATGTTACACATTATGGGGAGTTTTCCATTAGGAACGTTCCAGTTTCATAAAATTATGACATCAGGATCGCCTTTGCCAGAAGCACTATTTTATAAACTAAAAGAAATGACAACATATATGATGCAGCAATACGGTTGTTCTGAAGCAGGTTGTATTAGTATATGCCATGATATGAAAAGCCATTTAGATTTAGGAAACCCTCTACCTCATGCGAGTATAAGCATAGGTTCAGAGGAAAATGCACCGGAAGAAATCGTCGTGAAAATGAACGGTAAGGAAATTTTCACGAAAGATTTAGGGTATAAATCTGAGCGTGGCATTCATTTTATGGGGCGTATGGACGATGTAATTAACGTTTCAGGATTAAAAGTCTTTCCTATAGAGGTAGAAGAAACGATGCTTCGATTGGAAGGTGTGCAAGAGGCAATTGTATATCGAGGGAAACATCCTGTGATGGGAGAAATAGTTAAAGCCAAAGTGATCTCTCATATTGATCCGGTGCAAATAAGAGAATGGTGTATTCAGCACTTACCTTCTTATAAAGTTCCTCATGAAATTGAAAGTGTAACTGAAATTCCGAAAAATAAAACTGGAAAAGTAAGTAGAAAGTTACTAGAGATGGGAGAGGTTACAACATGAGACGAGAAGCGTTAAAGAATGCAGTGTTAAAAATTATGGTAGAAAAAATGGAACTGAAAAATGTAACGTATTTAGAAGAAGAGATGCGCTTAAATCAAGATTTATATATAGATTCGGTAATGATGTTGCAGCTTATTGTATACATAGAAATGGATGTAAAGCTATGCGTTCCAGAGGATGAGGTAGATCCAAAGGCATTTCTTACTGTAGGATCTTTGCTTGATTTTATGGAGGAGTTACAGCCGTTGCAGGAAGTAAATGTAAATAACTAACCTTTAAGAAAGTGGATGAGAGTATGACTTCAATTAAAGTGCACTGTTTAGTGAGTTGTTTTTGTGAAATTATAAAAAGGCGTAGCGACATTGATTTTCGTCCATTTTATTTTGGACTATGGGATGGAGATTTTGATATAACAGAAGGCGGAATTATTTCGTATCACTCTGAAAACATTAACCATGATCATTATTTACTTTGGTTTGAAAAATTGTACGGTATTAAAGTAAACGAATGGTATGATCATGCAAAAGATAAAGATAGCAATGTAGAAATGTTTTTAGAATTAGTAGAAAACAAGCCGGAAAATCGTTATGTCATTGTAATGGTTGATATGTCTCTATTACCAGAGAGGGAAAATAAATTTCATCAAAAACCGTTTCCACATTATTTAATGATATCAAAAACAGAGAAAGAAGAAGAGTGGTTCATGCTAGATCCTGATTTTCGTTGGGAAGGGAATATGGAAAGAGAAAAAGTGCTTCACTCTATTCAAGATAACCCATTTGGTGGAGGATATTTCATTGATATAGAAGGAATTGGGGAGCCAACACAAGAAACAGTAGCTAGTTATTTCACAGAAACATTCAAAAAGAACGACAATGAACTGACTATGGAACTGAAAAATTTAATTGTAAAAATGGCAAATGAGGAAGAAGGATATGCGCTTTCTGGACTTGTAGCAGCAGTAAAACAAATACCAGTACTTGCAATTCGTAAATATAGTTATGAGCATGCCTTTGCATACTTCCGTGAAACGTTGCAATATTCGGAGCAAGAATTTGATTATTGGTGTGATCGGGTAGAGGATATTGTACAAGGATTTACAAATGTACAGTATCGTGCAATTAAAATGGCGATGACGAACAATAAAGATATGCTAGTAGCGATTATTGAAAAACTGGATGAAATGAATGCAATTGAGCTGCAAATTAAGAAGGAATTAGAGAGACAGTTTCTATCATGGAAAGGTATGAAAACAAATCAGTCTGTCGTAACTTTTTAAGAAGCTAACTTAATTTAAGATAGGGGAGTTTAAAGCTATGAAATATTCGCTATGTACCATTTCATTTCGTCATCAATTAATTTCATTTACTGATATTGTTCAATTTGCATATGAAAACAGTTTTGAAGGAATTGAATTATGGGGGACTCATGCACAAAATTTGTATATGCAAGAGCGTGAAACGACAGAACGAGAATTGAATTTTCTAAAGGATAAAAACTTAGAAATTACGATGATAAGTGATTACTTAGATATATCATTATCAGCAGATTTTGAAAAAACGATAGAGAAAAGTGAACAACTTGTAGTACTAGCTAATTGGTTTAATACGAATAAAATTCGCACGTTTGCTGGGCAAAAAGGGAGCAAGGACTTCTCGGAACAAGAGAGAAAAGAGTATGTGAAGCGAATACGTAAGATTTGTGATGTGTTTGCTCAGCACAATATGTATGTGCTGTTAGAAACACATCCTAATACACTAACAGACACATTGCCTTCTACTATAGAACTATTAGAAGAAGTAAATCATCCGAATTTAAAAATAAATCTTGATTTTCTTCATATATGGGAGTCTGGCGCAGATCCAATAGATAGTTTCCATCGATTAAAGCCGTGGACACTACATTACCATTTTAAGAATATATCTTCAGCGGATTATTTGCATGCGTTTGAACCTAATAATGTATATGCTGCAGCAGGAAGCCGTATTGGTATGGTTCCGTTATTTGAAGGTATTGTAAATTATGATGAGATTATTCAGGAAGTGAGAGACACGGATCTTTTTGCTTCGTTAGAATGGTTTGGACATAACTCAAAAGAGATATTAAAAGAAGAAATGAAAGTATTAATAAATAGAAATTTAGAAGTAGTAACTTCGTAATGTGAAATGATGTGAGAGTCTCGTTTAGAGGCTCTTTTTTTACGGTAAAAAAATAACCAAAAATTTCCATGTATTTTAATTTGAATTTAACACAATTTATATATAAATAAGGAGGTGATTGGTAATGGCTAGAAATCGTAATTCTAATCAATTAGCATCACATGGAGCACAAGCAGCTTTAGATCAAATGAAGTATGAAATTGCACAAGAGTTCGGTGTACAACTTGGAGCTGATACTTCTTCACGTGCAAACGGTTCTGTAGGCGGTGAAATCACAAAGCGCCTAGTAGCGATGGCAGAACAACAGCTTGGTGGCGGATATACTCGCTAAATGTAGAAGGTTATAGGAGAAAGGAAGGATTCTTCCTTTCTTTTTTTTTCAATTAATTGGTATGGATATATAGCGAACAGAATTCAAAGAATAGAAGTAATACTATATTTTACCCAATTTCTTTTGTTGTGAATGGGAAGTATTAAAGGTGTAATAGCCCTGGTGGAATGAAAATTATGTTCCAGCAGGGCTATTATATGGTAAGAAATATATGATGAAAGGTTCCGAAATCAACATGTTAAAAAAAGAAAACTGTTGTTTAATTGCGCTTGCATCAGTTCCACTTGTCATGACATTAGGGAATTCAATGCTCATTCCAATCTTGCCGACAATTGAAAAGAAATTACATATTTCATCGTTTCAAGTATCCATGATTATTACAATTTACTCTATCGTAGCCATTTTACTTATACCGATTGCTGGTTATTTATCAGATAGATGGGGACGAAAGATGGTAATGGTTCCGAGTTTGCTGATTGCGGCTATAGGAGGAGCGATAACTGGTTGGGTATCATGGAAAGTTGATAATCCCTACATTTGGATACTAATCGGTAGAGCGATTCAAGGTATTGGTGCTGCTGGTGCAATGCCGGTTGTTATACCGTGTGTTGGTGATTTATACAAAGATGAAAAACAAGTTAGTACAGGTTTGGGAATCATTGAGACATCCAATACATTTGGAAAAGTGTTGAGCCCTATTTTAGGATCTGCTCTTGCTGCCATTGTATGGTTCTTACCATTTTGGGCGATTCCAGTTTTATGTGTCGTATCAATTGTTTTATTGCTGGTATTAGTAAAGGCAAAAAAACAAGAAGGGGAAGTACCGCCATTAAAAGAGTTTATTCGATCTATTATCTCTACGTTTCGAGAAAAGGGAAGATGGTTAATTGCCATTTTTGCATTAGGTGCAATTATTATGCTTATTTTATTCGGAATTCTCTTTTATTTGTCGACTATACTGGAATCAAAGTATGACATTCATGGTATATGGAAAGGGTGTGTGCTTGCTATCCCGTTACTTGTATTGTCACTTAGTTCCTATATGGCCGGTAAAAAAATTGGAGATAATCAAAATGTTATGAAGAAGTGTATTTATATTGGTTTTTTAATGGCAGCTGCATCAGTCATCATTCCTTTATTTATAAAAGGGATTTACTTACTACTTCTTTGTCTCGTTATTATGGGGATAGGAATTGGTATGGCACTCCCATGTTTAGATGCCCTCATTACACAAGGAATTGAAAAGGAGCAAAGGGGAACGGTTACGTCCTTTTATAGTTCAATGCGATTTATCGGTGTAGCAGCTGGACCACCTTTATATTCTTTTTTTATGAAAGGGGCGGACCATGAAGTGTTTTATTTGACAAGTATTTTCGCTGCCATTGGTGCTGTTATAGCAATCATTTGGATTAAACCAGCAAAAGATGCAAAGACGGTAAAACAGAAACCGGAACCTACTTCATAATTTGTAAGAGAATTGCATGATGTTTTCAGTAACATGCAATTCTCTTTCGTTCATTAAGAATAAATAACTTGTTTTAACATGTAAAGCGCGACACCCCATATGATGAGACCAGAAAATTTATTTAATAATAAGATTGTCTTTCCGGTTGAGTCTAGTCTTTTTAGAAATTTCCCCGCCAAAGCTAAGCTTATAAACCAAATCCAAGAAACGATAATAGTTGCAAGTGTAAAAGCCCATTTTTCACTTCCTATGTATTGAATAGAATTTGTTCCAATTACACCGATTGTGTCTAAAATTGCATGTGGATTTAATAACGAAACTGATGCTGCGAAAAGGATTTGCTTTTTTAAGGGCATACTTTTTTCTTGTTTTACATCGTTGGAAGGGTTACTTCTCCAAATAACAAAGCCCATATATAGGAGAAAGAAAAATCCAATTATATATAACGAGTTAGTTAACCAAGAAAAAGTAAGGAGTACAAGGGAGACACCTTGCACCGCAATCAATATGAGTAACGTATCACATATAGAGGCAGTTAATACTACAGGGGCTGCCCTCCAAATGTTTGGTTGGCTAGCACCTTGGTTAAAGACAAAAACATTTTGTACACCTAATGGAATGATAAGTCCAAATGCAAGAATGATACCATGAATAATTGCTTCACTCATCATATTACCTCCTATTTTAATTCATTATGATAGTGTATATTGTATAGAAGAAATGAAAATTTGTATCCATCCATATGGTTGGGGAGGTTACCAACCAAAAAGAATATAAGGTGATATGATGGAAAGATTCGTTTGGAAACCGAATATGTCTCTAGCGACGCCGCTGTATAAACAAATAGAAACGTATATAAAAGAAAGGATCGTTAATGGAGAATGGACTGTTGGAACAAAATTACCTTCACAAAGAGATTTGGCCCATACATTTGGTGTGAATCGAAGCACAATTGTAATGGCTTTCGATGAACTAGTTGCGAAGGGATATATTGAAGGGAATGGCAGGAAAGGAACAATTGTTGTAAATAATAATGAGAATGCTTCAACATACGCACCCCCGCCTAATTGGCAGTCTTATGTAGAAACAGGAGTTCATTATCCGAATCTCCCAGCTATTCAAGAGATTAATCAAGCTGAATTTTATCCACATGTAATTCGATTAGGAACGGGTGAGCTCGCGCCGAGTCTCTTACCTGAGAAAAAGATGAAAGAAATTATGAATAAGCTTTTAAAGTCAAATGTGACGCTTGGGTATGAAGAGCCGAAAGGAAATTTTTATTTAAGGGAAAAGATTTCCGAATACTTAAAGGAGCATGGCGTATATGTATCTCCTGCCTCTATATTAATTGTTTCAGGAGCAATTCAAGCGCTGCAACTTATTTCTATGGGGCTTCTTTCGAAAGGGGCATCAATCTTATTAGAGAAACCATCCTATTTGTATTCGCTTAATGTTTTTCAATCAGCAGGGGTACGTTTAATTGGAATCCCAATGGATGAGAGCGGGTTACATACATCATATATTAAGAAATATAAGAAGCAATTCAATGCCTCTATTTTATATACAATCCCGTCTTTTCATAATCCAACGAATTTTAGTATGAATACTAAGAAGCGAAAAGAAATAATGGAAGTATGTAATGAAATTGGATTACCTATTATAGAGGACGCAGTGTATCAAGACTTATGGTTTGATGCACCTAGTTCGAAACCTTTAAAAGCCTATGATAAAAATGGAATTGTACTACATATTGGAAGCATGTCCAAAGTAATTAGTCCAGGTTTAAGAATTGGATGGATTGTTGGACCCGAGCCAGTAATTCAAAGATTGTCAGACATAAAAATGCAAACAGATTATGGTTCAAGCACTATATCCCAGCAAATTGCAGCAGAGTGGTTTACAAATGGTCTATATGATGAGCATTTGCGATTTGTAAGAAGTGAATTGAAAAAACGAAGAGACTTTATGTTACTAATGTTAGATAAATATCTTCATGAAATAGCAACTTGGCATGAACCAACAGGCGGGTTTTATATATGGGTACATATAAAAGTACCCATTTCATATCGCAGTTTATTTGATAAAGCTCTGCAAGAAAAGGTTTTATTAAACCCAGGTACTTTATATGATAGAAGTGCAAATCAATTTTTGCGCCTATCGTATTCATACGCAACGTTAGAAGAAATTGAAATAGGTATAAAAAAACTCGCACAACTAATGAAAAAGTAAAAGGAGAAAGTAATGAAACAATATGTAATTTGCCAAATGATCAATGGAGAAAAATATTTAGCTGCTTATGCGGAGACGAAGCAAGAGGCGATTGAAAAAGCAGAACTGTTAGGATTAAGAACGGGAAATCGTTACATAGTTATTACTGCAGAGGAAGCCGAAGGGTTAACGTATCCTTAAACAATGTACGAGATTATATAAGAAGTAAATAAGCCTAGTAATATAAGAAATTACTAGGCTTATTTACTATTAAGTTGTTAAACGTTCTCGTATTTATATGCAAAGTAATAATATTATGAGTCAAGTTGACGGAAAAATCGATTTGTCTTTCGGTCTTGATTTCCTTTTCTATACTCATCGATATATTGCCTAAAGTTCCAAGCTTGTAAAAATTTATTAGCAGAGTTATAACCAGAATTGTAAAGCCATTCTTTTTCTTCCTTTGTCAGTTCAAAATTAGTACTTGTAATCGTTCCTGTTGGAATTGTAATGGTTCTTGCTTTTGATTCCTTATCTAAATGACGTAAATCATGAGCTTGCATCATTGTTTTAAATAGTCCTTTGAACATAGAAATAGGCTCGTTATAGTGAGCAGGGTCAGCTTGAATCTCATCTTTTACAAAATGAAATCCGAAAGTCGGCCAGCGAGGAGCGGTAGGTGAATCGAAGATCCAAATTGGATAATTACTTAGAATTCCTCCATCAACCATATAACAAGGCTGCTTCCATTTTGGAGTTCGCCATTTTACGGGTTCAAAGAAGAAGGGGATTGTACTACTCATTCTTACCGCTTTAGCGATAGAGAAGCGATAATTTAAAAATCCGTAGTTTGGTAAGTCGTCAGGAAAGACAACCATTTTACCATTACTAATGTCAGAGGCAATGATTTTGAGTTTGTTTAGATCTGGTAAATCAGTAAATAAATGAACACCTTTTTTTCGAAGTAATTCTTCAATCCATTCTTCTATAAATACATTAGAGTATATACCTAGAGTAGTCCATGCACTTAGTCCCTTACCGATAAAAGGAATTCTATCAATAAAAGTTCTTTTCGTAAATTTATTATAATCAATATCAGTAATAATCGTTTTTAACTCTGAACAAGAATATCCTGCTGCTAGGAGCGCTGCAATAATCGAACCAGCCGATGTACCAGCTACACGTTCCCATTCATAACCTTTTTCGGCTAACGCACAAATTGCCCCGACATGCGCAATACCGCGCACACCGCCTCCTTCAAAAACACCATCAATCTTCATTAAACATACTTCCTTTCGAATGAAAGATTTGGAAATGGCAAAAAAGCACGTATGGTACGTGCTTTTTTACAATAGTTTTTAAGTTTACTAGCAGCCTACAAAGCCGCCCCAACAGCTAGCTCCGATGATGATTAGAAGGATAAATAAAACGATTAATAAAGCGAAACCTCCGTAACCACAACCACCACAGCTACCGCCGTAACCGTAACCGCCGCAACTATATCCGTAACCCATGTGGAATTCCTCCTTATATTAAAAATGAAAATGAACGAGGGGAAAATGTACTGGAAGAACTAAAGAATTATCGTGTTTGTAGGAACAATGTATAGTATGCTTTTTTAAACTTGTTCGCGTACGAAGGATAAGCCCGTTTTTTGGAGGCTTGTTGATTTTGTAAAGAATGAAGTATAATCTTTGTACTATGATATAATTAAGTATGTAAATGTAAGGAGAATTTATGAATAAAAAAATTGAAGTATTAATTGATAAATATGAACTAACACACTTGAAAGAGGAACTTATTAATACTGTATTTCCTTGTATAAAAGTTGTGCCAAAGCAACAGGAAACTGTTGCGATAGGTAGTTCGAAAATGGGGGGAGTTCCTGATTTACCAGCTTTGTTTGAATATCCAAAGCATAAAGGAAAGCCACTACAATTTATCGCGCAATTTAACTTAAGTGATTTACAAAACGTTGGTATGGATCACAATCTTCCTAAGACGGGGATGCTGTATTTCTTTTGCATTGAAAATTATTTTGAAGAAAATGTGAATCTAACAGAAGCTGGGCGTGTACTTTATTATGATGTTCCTGTAGAGCAACTACGAAGAGAAAATGAAATACAAACGAAATATAACCAGTGTGCAATTACTTTTGAACTGACATACAAATTACCAGAGCTTTTCATTGAAGATGAGGCTGATTCAGATCGTTTCTTACAATTACTTGAAGAGCTAATTCCGGATAACTACGATAACCATCAAATGTTTGGTGAACCATTCTCTGTACAAGAAGAAGTGTTATATGAGACAGGAGAATATATGGGAGTAAACCCGCAGCAAATGACTCTTTTATTCCAAATTGATTCAGATCATAAAAATTGTAATATGGTTTGGGGAGAACTAGGGATGCTATATTTCTGTATTAGTAATGAAGATTTGAAAAATCAACGTTTTGAAAATACATGCTGCGTATTACAAACTTGCTAATGAAAAAAGGTTGTTCTTTTAAAAAGAACAACCTTTTTATGTGAATTAGTTAATATGCATAATCTCATATGACCTATACGAAAAAGTATTGTATACTCTGAAACTATACGATACTTTTTCGTATAGTTATAGAATGTAAGGAGTGACAAGATGGGAAAGACAAGCAAGTATGTGACAGCTGCCGCACTTTGTTCAACTATAGTAATGGGAGGCTTACAAGCGTCATCTGTATCTTATGCAGCTACAAATCCGACTGCAGTGACAGCACAATCAGATGTAAAGTTATTAGATGATTTCAGAAAAGAATTAAAAAAACAGATTGATAATCGAGAAGAAAATATTACAATCACATATAAAACAAAAGATAGAAATGCTAGAAATATTATGGATCAATTGTATGGTGAGTTTAATAAAATTGTAGATGCTGATGAGTATGTAAAGTATAATGTAGCGTCTACTAGATATTCTATTAAAGGAATGCCAGGGAACTATACGTTTACACTACAAGTGAAATACCGTGAGTCAAAAGAACAAACTCAATATGTAAAAGCGCAGGCGAAAGCAATTGTTGGATCAATTGTAAAACCAGGGATGGATGAGCATGAGAAAGTAAAAGCTATTCACGATTACGTTGTGAAGCATGTGTCTTATGATACGTCTTATCAAGCGTATACAGCATATGAAGCGTTAGCGAACCGTTCTGCCGTTTGCCAAGGATATACTTTATTAACGTATGAGTTGTTAAAAGAGGCAGGTATTCAAAACCATATTGTAACAGGCACAGGAAATGGACAAGCTCACGCGTGGAATTTAGTGAACATCGAAAACAAATGGTATCACCTAGATACTACATTTGATGATCCAGTACCAGATAAAGCAGGGCGTATAACTTACTCATATTTTAATATGTCTGACGAACAGTTAAGTAAAGATCACGAATGGGATCGTAGCAAATATCCAGCGGCTACTACAAGTTATTTTGGTGAATTAACAAATAAAATAAAAGCTGGTAGCTCAAAAACTATCATATATGAGCAAATGTTAAAAGAAACAAATTTACAATACTTATCTGCAGAATACGGAGCAGAAAATTATAATGAATTTAAGCAAAAGTTGCAGCAAAAGTTTGCAGCAAAACCAGAAAAAGTAGAAGTACGGTATAAGCAATCCATGGATGGAACGATGCAAGATATAAAGAAAGTATTAAATGAAATAAATTGGCCAAAAGGTGCAAAGCGTGTGTCTTATCAAGTAGCACCTTATAGTGCACTGGCGGGTTATTCATTGGCGACAATTACATTTACGTATTAAGAAATGAGAAAGAGCATCTGTAAAAGATGCTCTTTTTATATTTGTTGATCACTTTAAAATATTGGGAATTATGTGATAAAATAAAAAGGAGAGGATGTGAATGCTGAATGAACTTGTTCGAAAGTAATATTTTTACATTGATATATACTTGTTTAGTAATCGGACTTATCGTTTTGTTTTTCATATCATTTACTTTGTTTATTAGAAGAGTATTACAAAGCAGTGCTGCAAAGAAACACCACGTGATTAATATGAACCAGAAGCTAGATCGAATTATTGAATTGCTTGAAAAAGATAAGAAATAGCGATAGAAGAAGTATGAAAAGGGGAAAGAGAATGGCCAATTATATAAAAGAATTACGTGAAAAAGTAGGGCATGATTATGTTTTCTTAAACTTTGCCGGTGGTTGTGTATTTAATAAAGAAGGAGAAGTATTACTGCAAAAAAGAGGAGACTTTAACGCTTGGGGCTTTCCAGGTGGCGCAATGGAGATAGGAGAATCGGCTGCGGAAACTGCAATCCGAGAAATAAAAGAAGAAACAGGGTATGATGTAGAAATAAATGAGCTTATTGGAGTGTATACAAAATATTTTCAATCATATCCAAATGGAGACAAGGCACAGTCAATTGTGATGTGTTTTTCATGCTCAATAGTTGGGGGCGACAAAAAAGTAGATGGTGATGAAACGTTGGATTTGAAGTTTTTCCCGTTAGACGACATGCCACCGTTATTTTGTAAACAGCATGAAGATTGCCTGCAAGATTTATTGGAGAAAAGAGTAGGGGTATATCGTTAACATATAAAAAAGAAGCTAAATGAGATTAGCTTCTTTTTTATGTTTTATTTATTTCCACCAATCATCAAACATTGACGCTGGTACTTGTCTTTTATGCTCACTCACTGTGTAACGTTTTTCAATTTTCTCTGCAACGTCAGCTGGAACTGCTTTACCTTCTAAATAATCATCTAATTGATCATAAGTAATACCTAACTCTGTTTCGTCAGCTTGACCTGGTTTTTCATCTAATAAATCAGCTGTTGGCATTTTTAAGTAAAGTCGCTCGTCTGCACCTAACTCTTGTAATAATGCACGTCCTTGGCGCTTCGTTAATCCCGTTAATGGTAATAAATCTGCACCACCATCTCCGAATTTTGTAAAGAACCCTGTTACAGCTTCTGCAGCGTGATCTGTTCCGATAACAAGTAGCCCTTTTTGTCCACCAATTGCATATTGAGTAACCATACGGATACGTGCTTTCACGTTACCTTTATTGAAATCTGTTAATGATTCACCCAATAAGTTTTCATATTGATTTGAAAAAGCATCAACAGTTGAAGCAATATCAAATGCAACAGATTGATCTGCTTGAATGAATTGTAATGCTAATTGTGCATCATCTTCATCTTTTTGTACTTTATAAGGAAGACGTACGGCGATAAACGTTACATTACCACCTTCGTTACGAATTTCTTCAACTGCAAGTTGTGCTAAGCGTCCTGCTAATGTAGAGTCTTGGCCGCCGCTAATACCAAGTACAAATCCTTTTGCGCCTGTTTTTTTTACATAATCTTTTAAGAAATCAACTCGTTTACGAATTTCAACTTTTGGATCAATTACAGGCTGAACATGTAATGCTTTCATAATCTGTTCTTGTAATGTCATTATGTTTTCCTCCTATTCATATTAAAGCGGTAAATAAGTTTATATGTATAATGGTACATACTTCTATCCTTTATTATTTCGCAAAACTAACGAATATACAATAGGATGTGTGTATGAATATGAATGTAGTCATTATAAATAAAGTACTACGTATAAGCAATTTTTTTAAACCTTTCAAAACTGTAAGGTTTTTGTCATTTGAATCGATGGAAGGTATTTCCGTACTTTACTAATATAAAAACATAGTTAGTAGAAAGAAGGGCGGAGAAGTAATATGAACATTAGAGAACTCGCATATCGGAATGTAACGCGAAATAGACGGACATACTCAGCCTATTTTTTGAGTAGTGCATTTGCTATTATGGCCTTTTTTGTGTATTCATTTTTTGCGTTTCATCCGGCATTAAGTGCAGGAGAATTGGGTCAGTACGTATTCGTAAGTATGTCTTTTGCACAGTCTATTATTTACTTATTTACATTCTTCTTTATTTTATATTCGATGGGAATGTTTTTAAAAACGAGAAAGCGTGAGCTAGGAATTTTAATGATGCTAGGTATGACGAAATATCAATTAAAGCGTCTTATCTTTTTTGAAAATATTATGATTGGAATAGGGGCAATTATTTTTGGTATTCTTTCAGGTATGTTATTTTCAGGGGTATTAATATTTGTCGCCCCGATGATATTAAAACTAGATATCTCCTTATCCTATTACATACCGATGAAAGCAATTGTTGTAACGAGTATTATGTTTTTCATATTATTTATGATCATATCATTGTTTAGTGCAGGAATGATTCGTAAAAATAAAATTATGAAGTTGTTTAGAGGTTCAGCAGAGGCAAAACCGGAACCGAAAGCATCAATCATTTCTTCAATATTAGCAGTAGTATTGCTTAGTGCTGGCTATGTAGGAGCTCTTCTATCGCATGGCGCAATGGTATTTATTATGATGATTCCTGTTACAACGGTAGTTATTATTGGGACGTATTTGTTGTATAAGCAGCTGAGTGTCTTTATTATTCGATTATGTAAAAAAAGTAAACGTTTCTATTGGACACAGACTAATATTATTACGTTATCAGATTTAGCGTATCGCATGAGAGATAACGCAAGAATGTTCTTTATTGTAACCATTATTTCTACTGTAGCATTTTCAGCAATAGGGACATTAGTTGGCTTCGCATCCATGACGAAAGGGATAATGGAGAGACCAATTGCGTTTCATTACCATTCTAAGCAAGGGAATAGTAACGAATCACAACATATACAAATGATTGACAAAGGATTAAAGAAACATAATATAGCAGCTTCAAAAACTAATATTTCGACAAAGAAAACGGAGGAACAGTCGTTAAGAAGCGCCACTTTTATAAAAGAATCAGACTATAAGGAATATGCAAAGTTAACAGGAGAACCATTTAATACTGTAGCAAATAAAGAGGTTGTATTTTTGTCAGCTGATATACCAGGGCCAGCGATGAAAGAAAGAAAAGAAATTACTTTACCCAATATGAATGAAAGTTTAAAGGTGAAAAAAGTTACTTCATCTTCATTGGGGAAAATATTAAGAGGAAATGTTTATGTAATCTCTAATAATCAATATGATTCATTACATGATGGATTTATAGAGACAAAAGATTATATGTATAAAACTGAAAGAACGAAAGATGAGATTGAAATTGGTAAAGAGCTTACTCATCAAATTAAACCGTATCAAGAACAGTCAACGTTTAGTGCGGAAGAGTACGAACAAAACCAAAGTTTACAAATTGCAGGACCGATTTTATTTGTAGGTTTCTTTATTGGTATAGTATTTTTCGTTTGTGCAGGAAGTTTCCTTTACTTCCGTTTATTCGCCGATTTGGAGGATGATGTTCGCTTGTTCGAAATGATTCGAAAAGTTGGATTGACGAGTGGGGAATTATCGAAGGTAGTTACAATTCGATTGGCGCTTTTATTCTTCGTTCCAATTGGTGTTGCAACATTACATGGGGCAGTAGCCTTAACTGCGTTAGGGCAAATGTTTGAGTACTCATTGTTTAAAGAAAATACAGTTGTATTAAGTATTTTCATAGGTATTCAAGTTGTATACTTCTTACTTATAAGATCCCGTTATGTAAAACAATTGAAAGAGAGATTACGTATGCATTAAATGTGTTTTTTTAACTCGAGTACAAAATTTTCTAAAAAGAGGCAAGTATTGCCAAAAAGTGATAAAATGGAAAAAGCGAGGTGAAAAAAATTAATATAGAGTAAGGGGGGAGAAATATGAAAGCAACAGGAGTTATTCGAAAAGTAGACGAATTAGGACGAATTGTTATCCCTAAAGAATTACGCGATGTATTGGGAATACAAATCAAATCACCGCTTGAAATTTTTGTAGAAGCAGATAAAATCATTTTACAAAAATATCAACCTTACAATGCTTGCCAAATCACAGGTGATGTTTCAGAACAGAACATATCATTAGCTAATGGAAATATTACTGTTGGGATAGAGGGAGCGGAATATTTAGTAAAAGAAATAGAAAAGTTTTTAAACAAGAGTGAGGTTTAGTCTTAATTTATATTATTTTTCAAATTACATATCATTCTTTTAAAAGAATGTAAGAGGACCATTAATTGGTCCTCTTATTTTGGTTATTAGTTGAACGACATGGGGTGTTACTTCCTACAAATCATAGGGAAAATAAAAAAGTAGTATAGAGTTAGTAAATGATGTTGAGAAATATTTGAAAAGAAGGAAAACAAAAAGAATAAAACGAATGTTACATTTACACGTATTCAAAAGTGGTCTGAAATGAAAATAATACATTTTCAGGAGGGATTACGATGAGTAGTACAGTGAATAAACAAAAAGGTATACAATTGATTCCGTTTACCGTAAATAAGGTGGTAGAACAAGTAAATGAAATTCCACCAGGTGTACAAATGATTCACGCTCCGCAAGTATGGGAAAAAAGTGTGAAGGGGCAAGATGTAGTCGTTGCCGTATTAGATACAGGGTGTGATACTAATCATATAGATTTAAAGGATCGTATTATCGGCGGAAGAAATTTCACAAAAGATTATGAAGCTGATCCAAATGTGTATCTTGATAATAACGGACATGGTACTCATGTAGCGGGGACGATTGCCGCAACTGAAAATGGTGTCGGTGTATTAGGAGTTGCACCACTTGCTAAAATGTTAGTATTAAAAGTTTTAGCGGGAGATGGTTCTGGAAGTTATGAGCAAATTATTGAGGCAATTCATTATGCTGTAAATTGGAGAGGGCCGAATCAAGAGAAAGTGAGCATTATTTCAATGTCACTTGGTGGTCCGCAAGATGTTCCAGAATTACATGAAGCAATTCAAAATGCGGTAAAGCAGGATGTTCTCGTTGTATGTGCTGCTGGAAATAATGGAGATTGCGATGATGAAACAGAGGAACTAGATTTCCCAGGTGCTTACTCTGAGGTAATTGAAGTTGGTGCTGTTAATTTAGAGCGGAAGATTGCATGTTTTAGTAATTCAAATCAAGAAATTGATCTAGTAGCGCCAGGTGATGAAATATTATCTACGTATCCAGATGGGAAATATGCTGTGTTAAGTGGAACTTCCATGGCGACGCCGCATGTTGCTGGGGCGCTCGCCTTGCTCATTAAACAGTGTGAGAAAGAATACGGTCGAAAGTTATCAGAGCCGGAAATATATGCACAACTCATTAAAAGAACTGTACCTTTAGGGTACGAACGTACATCTGAAGGGAATGGATTAATAGATTTATTAAAAGAATAGCCATATTAAAAAACATCTCATATTCATATGAGATGTTTTTTAATATGGCTCTGTCGCATGTAATACAACTTGTAACAAACCTGGGAATCTAGCATTTAAATCTTCTTTACGAATTGAAATGAAACGTTGTGTTCCTTCAAGGCGTGTGTACATAACACCTGACTCACGTAAAACTTTGAAATGGTGAGATAAAGTTGATTTCGCAATAGGAATGTTTAAAGCACCACAAGATTGTTCATTTTTCTCTAGTAACATATTTACAATTTGTAAACGAATTTGATCGCTAAGTGCATATAAGACAGAAGAAAATTGAATTTCTTCTCGATTTGGATGATAGAGTGTACGCATATTTCACCTACTTGTATAAGTTAAGATATTTGCACTATAACATATAAAGTGATATATTTCTATTGTTCGAATATATTCGAACAATAGAAATATAGGGGCAGAAAAAATGAAGTATACAAAATTGCAAAAGGCAGGATTAAATATTTCAAAGTTGGGTTTAGGTACAAATGCAGTAGGGGGACATAATTTATATGCTAATGTGAATGAAGAAGAAGGAAAGTAATTAATAGAAGAAGCTATTCAGCAAGGGATTACATTTTTTGATACAGCAGATTCATATGGTGTCGGTAGATCTGAGGAATTGGTAGGAGAAGTATTAAAGGGAAAACGCCATAAGTTTATACTTGCTACAAAAGGTGGAATTCAACCGTTATTAAATGGAGAAACGTATATTAACAATGAACCAAGTTATTTAAGAAATGCTGTGGAGAATAGCTTAAGAAGATTACAGACTGATTATATTGATTTATATTATTTACATTTTACAAATCCTGAAACAAGTTACATAGATTCAATCGGAGAGCTTACTCGTTTAAAAGAAGAAGGGAAAATTCGTTCAATTGGAATATCGAACGTAAATATAGAACAATTAAAAGAAGCGAACCAACATGGTCATATAGATGTTGTACAATCTCCGTACAATATGTTAGAACGTACGGCTGAGGAAGAACTGTTGCCGTATTGTATAGAAGCGGGTATCTCATTTATTCCATATGGGCCTCTTGCTTTTGGAATATTAGGCGGGAAATATACAGAAGGTTTTAAATTAAACAAAGTCGATTGGCGCCAAAATGTAAATCTATTTGAAGAAAATACATATAAGAGTAACTTTAAGAAAGTGGAAAAGTTAAAAGGGCTAGCTAAAGAAAATGATATTGAAGTGTCTCATTTAGCGTTAGCATGGTTATTAAATAAAGAAGGAATTGATACTGTTATACCTGGTGGAAAGCGGGCAGAGCAAATAAGAGAAAGTGTGGAAGCGGTACACGTTTCATTGAATGAAAGAGTCATGAAAGAAATCCAATCTATTTTAGAAGATTAGTGAAACAGAGGGATAGTACCCTCTGTTTATATAAGGAGAAGGTCTAAATGAACAGAGTGCTAGCTGTATTTTTCACGATAATGTTTATGATCGGTACAGATACTTTCTTAATTTCACCACTGCTGCCGATATTACAACAGGTGTATCATGTTTCAACTGAGCTGTCAGGATGGATGGTGAGTTCGTATGCTCTAGGGTATGCTGGATTTGCGCTTATCGCTGGTCCTATATCAGATGGATTAAACAGAAAAAAAGTGATGGTACTAGGTATGAGTTTTTTTGCAATAAGTACGTTTTTGTGTGGAATTGCACCGAGTTTTTTATGGATGCTAACATTTAGATTTTTAGCAGGTGTAAGTGCAGCTTTTGTATCTCCACAAGTGTGGGCATCCATTCCGCTCCTTATAGAGAAAAAGCAAATTGTGAAAGCAATTGGGGTTGCAACAGCAGGGTTATCAATCTCTCAAATTTTAGGGCTGCCACTAGGAGCTTATTTAGCAACGATACATTATACAATCCCATTCTATTTCATTGGTATATTATCAGCACTACTTGTCATTCTTATTTATGTTGTATTACCAGAAATACAGTCGGTTCATATAGGTGGAAATAAAAAAGTTATTTTACAGCGTTATAAACAATTACTTACAGATTCAAAGGTTTCACTTTCTTATTTTGCATACTTTGTTTTTCAAACCGGAAATTTTGCTGTATTTTCATTCTTTGGTGTATGGCTTTCCATGCAATTTGGCTTACAGGTTCATGAAGTAGGTACGGCTATGCTTGTACTAGGATTAGGAAATTTAGCTGGTAATATTTTTGGCCCTAGACTTGTAAATAAAATTGGATACAATCTTTCTTTCTATGGTGGAATTGTATTTACGGCAGTGTTATATGTAATACTTCCCTATTTAAAGAATCTTATTTTTGTTGAATTCTTTTTCTTTGTTTTATTTTTTGTGACAGGAATTTTGTTTGTATTAATGATGGGACATTTACAAAACATGTCTACTATAGCACGGGGAACAGGTGCTGCCCTTGCTAACGCCTCGATGTACATTGGTCAAATGATTGGTGCGGTAATAGCAGGAATGTTATTTGCAACATCTCACAATTTTATACTAGTAGGTAGCTTTATTTCTGTTTAGAAAAAGTGAAAATATTAGTAAAGATAATGAAAAAGGAATTGCATCATAAAGTTTTAGCAAATCAAAAAACAATTTTTTAGGATAAGTCTAAAAGTTGCTTTTTGATTGCTTAGTTGCTGTATTTTTAATAATTCGTCGTTGAGCTGTATGATTGAAAAGGATTTGTAATAAAATTATGGGAAAATAAAAAACCCCTAAATAGATAGGGGTTTATATATCGGCATATAGCTCCTCGGAAAAGGATATACCTAGTTTAACATATAGGAGTACTTATAATTGTGAAATAGATGTGAAAGTAATGTGAAAAATGTTGTAATAAAAAGCACTGTTTTAGCTAATGTAGCTAAAACAGTGCTTTTCTCTTTGATTGAACAGTTGCAGCATTTTCATCATGTATACCTGCATCTTTAATAATTCGTTGTTTTGCTTTATTTAATAGATGGTTTACTGCTTCACCAAAATAGTTAGCTTCGCTTTTTGTGCGGGCTTCTCGTAAACATTTATAGTTTTCTAGCAGTTCCTCTTTTTCGGAGTTTGTTAAGAAATCTTCTATTTTCTTTTTTGTCATACGAAACACCCTTTCTCCTGACAAACGACGCAATAGAAAATATTTATTTCTCATTATAACAATAATTTTAAAAGAAAGTATACACTAACGTCGCAATAATTTGTCAATTTCTTGAATCTTCTCATCAGCTTTCCCAATTTGCGTATTTTTAGCCTGTTCGCCACCAAGAGCTTGATGTAGTAAGAAAGTTTGACCGGAAATAGCAGTTACAATGGATACTTTTATAATTTCTTTTATTGCGGTGACATCGAATAAAACGAGTCCAAGAAGTGCAGCTAGGCTACCGGTAAAAACATCAGTTAAAAATCCAAAGTGAAAAAAAGTTTTCAAACGGCGTGGAAGCAATAACTTACCTTGGTTATTGATTAGATGGGAAACGAAGCCAGTAATGCCACCAACGAGAACAGCGGTTAGCCATTGATACATTTCCATCGAATCCACTCCTTTTAGTGAATAAGATTCGATTATTTTATATTGATTCCTTTTAATATTTCATATAAGCATATTGAGAAAGTTTGTTTGGGTATATTTTGTATTCAATTTAATTATAACAGAAAATTTCGATAGATTTTAGTCTATTATATGAATCATGTTTACAATAATATGAATGCAGAAAGGGGTGCGTCATATGAATATAGATTATCGAATAAGAAGTGTAGATGGTTATACAAAAAAAATAGGGGAATTAGTAAGCATGCTTGAGCATACGAGAGCTGTAACATTAGGCGAAGTAAAAAATTTATCAGTTGAGCAATTAGATTTAATTATGCAGAGCAATGGAAATTCAATTGGCGCCTTATTAAAGCATATAGCAGCTATTGAAAAAGTTCATCAGCTTATTTCATTTCAAGATCGTGACTTTACAAAAGAAGAATTAGAAATATGGGAAGATGCATTGTATTTAGGGGAAGCAGGTAGAGCGATCTGTGGTCATGAAATACAGTATTATGTACAACTTCTACAAAGTGTTCGAGAAGAATCTCTGAAGTATTTAAGTGAACAAGGTAATGAGTGGCTCATGTCAGAAAGAAAGTGGCCTAACGGTGTAGTATATAACCAGCACTATCTTTGGTTTCATGTGCTAGAAGATGAAATTAGTCACCGAGGACAAATTAGAATGCTCAAAAACGAGTTATTTGAAAATTACGTTAAATGATGTAGCTTTTTATAGGAGAATTCCATATAATGAGAGTAATTAAAATAAGAACGGGGTGATGTATTATGGCGAAAATAACTTATATGAATAATAAACCAAATACAAAGGTGGATGGAAAGGGCGAAACGATATAAGTGAGCGCACTATCCTTCCACTTAGCTTAAACTAGGGAGGATATCAATTTGAATCAAAATATTTTAGAATCGTATGGCTGGGATTCTTTTTTTGAGGAACAAGCTGTAGAGAACTTTGAAGTAGGGCGTATTTTACTTGAGCATAAGCATATATATCGAATTATTTGTAATGACGGTGAATATATGGCAGAACTGTCTGGAAAGTTTCGGCATGAAGCAGTAACGAAGGGAGATTATCCAGCTGTTGGTGATTGGGTGTATATAAAGAAAATAGAGAATGAAAAGAAAGCTATCATTCATCGTATTTTTCCGAGAAGAAGCTCTTTTTCTAGACAAGAGGCTGGTACTCGAACGGAAGAACAAGTAATAGCAGCAAATGTAGATTATTTATTTTTAGTAAATGCACTTAATCATGATTTTAATGTTAGAAGGATGGAACGTTATTTATTATTAGCGTATGAAAGTGGCGCTATGCCAGTTATTGTTTTAACAAAGAGTAGTATATGTAATGATGTAGAACAGAAAATTGTAGAAACGGAAGCTATAGCAATTGGTGTTCCTATTTTCGTTGTTGATAGTTTAGAGCATACAGGTATTGATTCGTTGAAACAATTCGTTTCTTCAGGGAAAACAATTGCTTTAGTTGGGTCATCAGGGGTAGGAAAGTCAACTTTGTTAAATGCGCTAATAGGAATTGAGGTAGCAAAAACGGGAGATATACGTGAAGAGGATAGTAGGGGGAGGCATACTACAACGCATCGAGAGTTATTTCAATTGCCAAGTGGCGCTCTCGTAATTGATACTCCCGGCATGAGAGAATTGCAACTTTGGGAAGGAAGCGAAGCGATTCAAACAACATTCTCTGATATTGAAAAACTTGCGACAACATGCCGTTTCCGTGATTGTAAGCATGAGAATGAACCAGGATGCGCGGTGCATAGTGCAATTGATAACGGACTTATTACGATAGATCGTTTGAAAAGCTATAAAAAATTACAAAGAGAACTGGCGTATTTTATGAGAAAACAAGATGCAATCCTTGCCAGAGCAGAGCGTGATAAGTGGAAAAAGCTTTCTAAACAACATAAAAAAATGTAAAAATCAAAGGGTGCCCCTTTGGTTTTTTCTATTTGTAAATTTTATAATAATATTATTTATATATATAGACAAAGGGAAATTAATTGTTTAAACTTTACAAAGTATTCATCATAATAGGTTATGAAAATAATAATTAGGGATTGGGAAATATTCATAATTAACTCAATTTAACTTTTAAATTTGAAAATTAGGAGGTTCATAATGGGTAAACTATTAAATTTGTTTCGTGATATGAAAGTAGCAAAAAAGCTATTAATTTCATTCTTTGTAATTTTAATTGCGGCTGTGTCTATTATCGGAGGCATGTCTTATCAAACAGCCAAAAAGAATTTTGAATCGCAAATTAAGAGTAGTGCCAACGACAATATAAAAATACTGGATAATTTAATCAATCAAATGATTGATGCAAAATTTAATGATGTGAATAATTTTGCACGGGTGATTCAGGGGAATATGTATCAAGGAGATAATCAGGATGAATTAAGAAAAATGTTATCTCAATATATAAATTTAAATAAAGATGTTGAACAAGTATATGTTGCCGGAAATGATAAAAAATTTGTACAAGAACCAAATATACAAATGGCAGCAGACTATGATCCAACAGAGCGTTCTTGGTATAAAGATGCGGTTGCAAAACAAGGTGGTATTGTTGTTACTGAGCCATATAAGGCAAAAGGAAATGGACATATTGTCGTAACAATCGCAAAACAAACAGAAGATAAAAATGGGGTTGTTGCGCTAGATTTAAGTTTAGATAATTTATTAAAAACATCAAAGTTAATTAATATTGGTAAAAAAGGATATGCCTTCATTTTAGATGGAAAGCAAAAAATAATTGCTCATCCACAAGAAAAATCAGGGGAAAAAGCGGCTGATTCTTGGGCAAAGAAAATTTATGAAGATAATCACGGTGCTTTTTCATATTCTTATGGCGGTAGTGAAAAGAATATGGTATTTGCTACAAATGTAAAAACAGGTTGGAAAATTGGTGGGACTATGTACTCAAGTGAAGTAATTGAAGCTGCTCAACCTGTATTTTATAATATGTTAATTGTTATGCTTATCTCATTAGTAATAGGTGGAGCACTTATTTATTTTGTAACACTTTCAATTACGAAGCCTTTAAAGAGATTAGTTGTTACCTCTAAAGAAATAAGTGAGGGGGATTTAACGCAAACAATTGAAATTCATTCTAATGATGAAATCGGCCAACTTGCTAAAGGCTTTAATGAGATGACGAATTCGTTACGGACGTTAATCGGAAGAATTAACGATTCAGCTGGGCATGTTGCAGCGGCATCAGAAGAGCTAACTGCAAGTGTAAGGCAAGCAAGTGAAGCGACTGAGCAAATCACAATCGCAATGGATGAAATATCAAGTGGGGCAACGACGCAAACAACAAGCGTAGAAAATGGCGCTATGTTACTGTTTAATGTAACGGAAGGAATTCAACATGTAGCAAATAGTTCATCATCTATTAATACGGCTTCTGCACATACTCGTGAAAAAGCAGAAGATGGTGGGAAACTAGTAGGAAGAACAGTAAACCAGATGCAGTCTATTGCAGAATCTGTGTCACAATCAGATGCAGTTATACAATTACTAAATAATAAATCAAAACAAATTGGTGATATTTTAGAAGTAATTCAAAATATTGCAGATCAAACAAACCTTCTAGCTCTAAATGCGGCGATTGAAGCCGCAAGAGCCGGTGAGCATGGAAGAGGTTTCGCAATTGTTGCAGATGAAGTGCGTAAATTGGCAGAGCAGTCTAGCGTATCTTCTAGTGAAATTAGTAAATTAATATGTGAAATACAAGATGATATGGGTAAGACAGTCAAATCTATGAATCATGTAAATGAGGAAGTTCAATCTGGACTTGTTATCGCAAATGAAACGAAGCAAAACTTTGCTGAAATTTTACAATCTACAAATGAAATAGCTAATCAAATTAAGACGATGGTTGAAACGGCTAATGGAATGTCAAAAGGGGCAAATGAAGTATCTATCTCGGTAGGACAAATTGCAATGACAGCGCAAAATAATGCGACAAGCACACAAAATGTTGCGGCTTCAGCTGAAGAACAGCTAGCTTCGATGGAGGAAATTGGATCCGCAGCGGGCACGTTATCTCAAATGGCTGAAGAGTTACAAGGACTAATTGACAGATTTAAAGTTTAATAGAGAACAGACTATCCCCTAGTAGCATTATGCCACTAGAGGGTAGTCTGTTTTATTGTGTAAAATCAAATAGGGATGTAGACTTCCTTTATGACGTTTAAAATGGCATTTTGCATAATGTTTGTCGAAAAATAGAGGTATTTGTTAGCTTTGTGTATAATTATTAACGTATAGAATACAAATAAAAGGAGAGTATTATGGGAGTGTATTGGGGGACAAAAAGACATTCTTGGCTTAGTTACGTCTCATTTTGGCTAAGTATTTCATTTTTTATTGTTTTTCTAATTGAAGTGTTTATATTAAAAACACTTTCGAATAGCTCGGTACAAATTGTTAAATATTTTTATTTTATACTTGTACCAGTAAATATTTTTCTTAGTTTAAAGTTACTATTTAAGAAGAATGAAAAGAAAGCGTTACCTATTTTTAGTTTCATTGTCTCATTATTATTTGCAATTTTAATAATCGTATTAGTTTTAGCAGCTATAGGGAAGTTCTTTTAAGGGGAGTGGTATAAGTCACGCTCCTTTTTTATTTGTGTTAGTCTTACTATATATAAGTGTGAATGCTGTGAGCTAATAAAAGAAGAGAGTAGACAATATTTGTATGGATTAAAGTCTGACGTTATTTGAACTTGTAAGAGTGTATGGAGTAATGAGGTAATATACATAATAATGGAGATAGAGTTAGTTATTTTATAAGTATTTATAAAGCAAATGAATACGGTAAGAACGGTGATATATGGTACAATAGCTATGGATAGTGATAGAGATAAAGGGTATATAAAATACTCATCGTTTTTTAGTAAGAGAGGGGTTATCTTATGCTATACGAGGATTTGGAGACATTATTTCAAACAGCTCCGAAAGAAGATAGAGGCGGATGGAAATATATAATCCAAGAACAAAATGATACATATAAAATTGTTGATGAAATACTGAAAAATCAAATGAGTGTCGAATTGTATTTTAATGAATACGATGAGGTGAAAATCACTTTATATAAAGATGGAATTCCCATTACGACTATACAAAGAATTGTGATTTCAAAAGTTGAATTAGACGAAGATGAAGAAGGTATTCAATTTGTTTTAGAGCGCATGCCTAGTCGAATGATTCGGTTGCAATTAAAGCCATATTTAGCATTAGAAATGGGGCCGTACTGGGAAGTATGTGATGATTGTGAATGAACATAAAAAAGCATCCAATAACATGGATGCTTTTTTATGTTTTTTGAAGTTGTTTAAACGCAATGATTGGAAGTATAACAATACTTACCCATCCGATGATAGGATATAGAATGTGAAGTAAGTCACTGTAACCGATGTAACTAAAGCAATAACTAATTAGTAAAATGAAGAAAATAATATTGTTATTTTTCCACCCGGTAATAGATTGCATCTGTTTTGTCATTCCGAACACATTACCAACTAAAGTTGTGAAAACTTCACCGAAAATAATGAGAACGAAGAAGAAGTGAAAAGTTGCATTAAATCTTCTTATGACTTCAGCCATTGGGATGTTATATTGATAAAATTGATCAACTGATAAGATTGCTAAATGGCTGCATAATAAAATTAAAGAAAGTCCAGCACCACCTAAAATCCCACCCCAAAAAATGGCTTTTCGATCCTTTACTTCACTGGCTAATGGGACGAGAACACTTTGGGCGAGAGAAAGATTTAAGGCGACATATGTAATAGGGCTAGTAATCCATTTCATATTCCAACTCTCTGCAGGAATAGTGTTATTAATGGAAGGTGTACCGTGAAAAAAGGTTGTAATAGCAAGTCCGATAATAAAAATCATCATAATAGGTACGACAAGTGTATTTACTTCAAAAACACCTTGTAATCCGCGGCTACTTATAATGAGACAAGCGATAACTGTAATGAGAATACCGAGTTGTCTTGGTAAGCGAAGTTGCTCTTCAAATACTGCACCAGCCCCTGATAACATAACGCTCGTTACGCCGAATAAAACGAGTAATAATAATGTGTTTACAACATTCCCAAATACATCCCCAAATAAATATTTGTTAAATTCTTGCGCTGAAAATGCCCCGATTTGTGATGAAAGTAACATCATCTTTGTGCCGAGCCAAATAAAAAAAAATCCACTTACACATATGCCAATTGTCCCGTATAATCCATTCACTGTGAAAAATTCAACAATTTCTCGTCCAGTAGCAAATCCAGCTCCAACGACAGTTCCGATATAAGTAGCAGCTACTTTCTTTGCTACTTGCCATTGTTGATTGTCCATGTTATCCCTCTTTCTACTATGATGAGCTTGATGTACTATTATGCATATGTATGAGCTTGGACAATTAGACGTATGAAGTGTTTGAAAAAATACATGAATTAAATGATATTAGGGAAGTATTAAAGGTGTTAAAACTTTGTTACATATAAGCCGATTGTTCGAAAGGAAAGGGAATGTATGGTAAAATGTAATTAGGTTATTAAAAGATAAACATTACAAAATGATAAGAGGAGTGGATTGTATGAGTACGAAAACAAATGTTGTTGAAGTATTAAACAAGCAGGTAGCAAACTGGAATGTGTTATATGTGAAACTACATAATTATCACTGGTATGTGACAGGGCCACACTTCTTTACATTACATGAGAAATTTGAAGAGTTTTATAATGAAGCTGGAACGTATATTGATGAGTTAGCAGAACGTATTTTAGCTTTAGAAGGTAAACCGTTAGCGACAATGAAAGAATATCTTGCAACATCTAGTGTCAGCGAAGGGACAAGCAAAGAATCTGCAGAAGAAATGGTGCAAACATTAGTGAATGATTATTCTGCACTTATTCAAGAATTAAAAGAAGGTATGGAAGTTGCGGGTGAAGCTGGCGATGAAACATCAGCTGACATGCTGTTAGCAATTCATACAACATTAGAACAACATGTATGGATGCTAAGTGCATTCTTAAAATAACGATAAAAAATATAAAACCCATTGAAAAATTATTTCAATGGTTTTTTTTATGATTTTTCAGTTTTCTTTTATGCTATAATATAGTAAAAAGGAGGCGATGCGATGTTTCGCTTTTTCAGAACTGGAAAAGAAGAGCGGGAAATTACGAAAGATGAATTAGAACAAGCGATGGCTCAGTTTTTAGAAACGAATGCTAATATCGTTTATACAGTATTAGTAAATGAAGATTATACAGTAAATTATGATTTGTTAAAACCGTATTTACCTGCATTTCCAACAAATGATTTTCTCATAACGAAGGAAACGCTTGAGGTATTTGAACATACAGCAGAAAATTTAAACCTAGTGAAAGAAATTGATGTCGTACAAAAGGCAGTAGATCAATACGTAACAGAAAAAGAAATGTTCCCAATTGTTGAAGGTAGCGAAGATCGCCTCATATGCGGAATGAAACTAGGACCTTACTTAAATCGTAGCTTAAAAAGAGACTTATATATTTCAGAAAAACATTATTTAGTTTCAAGTAAACCAGATAGAAAAAAACAAAAGAGCGGGTAGACGTAATGAAAACAACAATACATATATTGTTGTCTTTTTTTGTTTGTTAAAATATTGATTTTTCAGTTTATTCTTATTTATACTAAATATATTGGAAAGGGAAGAGTAACTATTAAGCAACATTCTGAGAATAAGGTATTGTTAGCGTGGGCTATACAAAATGGTATAAAGATTTGAAAAATAAATATTATAATAGGTTTCGGGGGAATTGGTATATGAAAAATAGTATGACTTACATTCAATTATTAAATGAAACGTTACGCTGTTATGCAAATAAAGGAAGTTTTGAAGCGTACAATTATATAATGGAAAATGCTACAGGTGTAATAGGGAATGAGGCGCAAATATATAATTTTAAGTATGCGCTCGCAAGTGCATCGGGACTTGAAAAAGAAGCATTACATTTAATGAGAGAGGCCATTATAGAAAAGGGGTTCTGGTATGGAAATGAGTATTTAATTTCGGACGATGATTTAAAATCACTACATAAATTTGAAGAATTTCATACAATGGTTCAATTATGTAAAGAAAGAGAAGAATTAGCACATAAATCGGAAAGACCAGACGTGAAATATATATACAGCAAGAAAGAGGGAAATCTACTACTTACATTACACGGTGACCAAGAAAATATTCAAATAGTAGAGCCATATTGGAAATCAGTTTTGACACAAGATTACACGTTAGCTTTACCACAGTCTTCACAAATTCAGTTTTCAGATGGATTTGTTTGGGATGATCTTGAGAGAGGGAAAGGGGAATTAAAAGAGCATTACAATAAGTTTATAGAAAATCATACAGTAGAAAATGCAATCATTGGTGGTTTTTCTGCAGGGGCAAGAGTAGCTTTATATACGATTTTACAAAAAGATATAGATGTGGATGGTTTTATTTTTATGGCACCATGGCTTCCTGAGATTGAAGAATGGGATGAGTTGCTAAGAGTGCTGCAGGATAAACATATAAAAGGATATATAGTATGCGGGGATCAAGATGAAGATTGTTTCGAGTCCACGCAGCAATTTGTACGATTATTAAAAGATAAGAATATAAAACATAAGTATAAAGTTGTGCCTAACTTAGATCATGATTATCCTATTAACTTTGATGAACTATTAAAAGAAGCTATTGAATATATAGGAAATAAAAACAATAAGTAGTAAGAAAAAGAGATGCATCGTATGTGATGCATCTCTTTTTAGAGTTATAAATTAAAAGCATTTGCTAGTAGGCGATAAGACTTTAATTTATGTTCAAATTGATGGGTAATCGTGACAATCATAAATTCGTCAGTATTGTATGCTTTGCTTAAATTTATTATTTTTTCTTTTACAGAAGACGGATCACCAACAATCATACGTTGACGATTTTCTTTTATACGGAATAAATCATAAGCACTGTATGAATAATTTTGAGCAGTTTCGATAGAAGGTGTACCAGTAGTTCGTTTTCCTTGCTCTAATAATAAGATTGATAAATCCAAACTAGAAGCAATTTTTTCCGCTTCTTCATTTGTTTCTCCGCATATAACAAAAATAGAAACGATTGACTTTGGTTTATCTCCTAAAAATGAAGGCTGATATTGTTCTTGGTAAGCCCTCATAACTTCAGGGCCTCCGAAGCCATTAATAAATTGTGCAAATGCGAAAGAAGCTCCGTTGTTTGCAGCAATTTTAGCGCTCTCTCCGCTAGAACCGAGCATCCACATTTCAGGAGATGTTGGGATAACTGGAGTGGCTTTTAAGTTTGCATAGTGATGGTTTTCTGGTACTTGATCATGTATGTACATTGCAACGTCTGCAATTTGTTCTGGATATTGATCAAGTGAGACCATTTTCCCTTCTTGAAGTGCGCGAGTTGCTATTGGCATACCACCAGGAGCTCTACCAACACCGAGATCGATTCGATTTGGATACAGTGCTTCTAAAACGCGGAAATTCTCAGCGACTTTATATGGGCTATAATGCGGTAACATAACACCACCTGAACCGACTCTAATACGGTCCGTTTTCGCGGCAATATGAGAAATAAGTATTTCTGGACTTGAACCAGCTAAGCTTACGGAATTATGATGTTCGGATACCCAAAAACGTGTGAATCCGAGTTTTTCAACTTCTTGTGCAAGCGTAACTGTATGTGAAAAAGCTTGGGCTGCTGTGCTACCATCTGAAATAGGTGATTGGTCTAATACACTTAACTTGATCATAGAATATACCTCTCAATCTTAATGTACATCCTATTATATATTTACTTATGAAAAATGCGTAGTGAAATGCTCAAAATGAAAAGCGGATAATTCTATTTCCGTTTTTAACGAGAAAATCCGCGTTCATAATGATTCATTTCGACCAGATTTAAAATATATTCATAGTTGTCAATTTCACATTTTAGCTGTTCACGTTCTTTTTCAGATAGTGTCATATTGCTAAGTTTTTTACATAAGTTTTGTTTCTTTAATTCTAAATGCTTTTTTGTAGCGTGGTAATCATAAGTATGTTTCATTTTTTAGTCACTCCTTCGTTGCGGTTGTTATATTATACGAGGCATAAAGAAATATGAAATCTGTCTCTTATGTACTTTTAGTGAATATTCAAATTGCAATAGTGTTATGTTTATGGGGATCTATGAATAAAATGCACTAAACCACTAACGTCTATTTGATGAAGTAAGGGGTGGAATTGTGCAGAAAGATATAATGTATAACACTGAAATGGATGAAGCGTTAAAAGTTATAGATAAAGGATTGAGGAAGACGATAAGTCCAAAACAAATTATTGTAGTGGGAGCTGGTATGGCTGGATTAGTTTCAGCATCTTTATTAAAGGCTGCAGGACATGATGTGAAAATTTTTGAAGCAAACAACCGGGTAGGTGGCCGTATAGAGACAGTTAGAATGGAAGATACCGGATTATATTTAGATGTCGGAGCAATGAGAATTCCGTATACACATACATTAACGATGGCATATATAAGAAAGTTTGGGCTACAGGTGAGTCCTTTTATTAATAGGAATGAGACGGATATTATCTATGTAAATGGACGGAAAACGACGTTGAAACAATATGAAAAGGATCCGAGTATTTTAAGGTATCCCGTGGAAATGAACGAAGTGGGAAAAACGTCTGAAGAACTATTGTTACTAGCAGTACAGCCGATAATAAATTTTATTAAAAGAAATCCAGAGAAAAATTGGGATGTTGTAGTGAAGGATTTTGGGAGATATTCCACAGGACAATTTTTGAAGTATCATCCTTATCAGTATAATACTTACTTTTCGCCAGTAACAATTGAGATGATCGGTGTTCTATTAGATCTAGAAGGTTTTTTAGAACGGTCGTTTGTAGAGACTTTACGCTTTCTATACATTATGCAAGAGGAGAGCGGATTTTGTGAAATTGTGGGCGGGAATGATAGATTACCAAAGTCATTTTTACCGCAATTAGAAGAAAATATTATATATAATCAAAAATTAATGAAGTTACATCAACACGATAATGGTGTGACAGCTTTCTATCGGAACGAGGAAACTTTTGAATATAGTAGTATTACAGGAGATTTAGTTATTGTTACTATCCCGTTTTCGACAATGCGTTTTGTAGAAGTAGATCCGTTTGATTCTATATCTCATGAAAAATGGAAAGCAATTCGTGAATTGCATTACATGCCTGCGACGAAAATAGGAATTCAATTTAAAAGCCGATTTTGGGAAGAACAAGGACAATTAGGTGGCAGAATTATAACAGATTTGCCAATTCGTTATGCCTATTATCCAAGTTATGGAATTGGAGAAAAAGGACCTGCTATGATGTTAGGTAGCTATACATGGTCTTATGACGCATTGTTATGGGATGGTTTATCAAAAGGCGATCGTATTTATTACGCCTTACACAACTTAGCAACAATATTAGGTGGTCAAGTGTATGATGAGTTCATATCTGGAATATCAAAAAGCTGGACATTGGATCCGTATGCGCTTGGAGGATTTGCGCTTTTTCAAGCAGGTCAAGAATCTGAGCTACAACCAGTGATTGTCAAACCAGAGGGGAGAATATTCTTCGCTGGAGATCATACAACGCTATATCACGGATGGATTCAAGGTGCGATTGAATCTGGAATTCGTGTAGCGATGGAAGTGAATGAGTAAAATGTGTTTAATTCAGAAAATTCTTTACTATATAACTTGAGATGGATATTATTATATATAAAAGAATTATAGGGAGTGTTTACAGTGAATCCGTTATTATTCGATTTTCCTTCTGAATTTTATACTGACAGGCTTTTTATTCGAATGCCGAAACCAGGAGATGGTAAAGTTGTATATGATGCAATTCAAGCTTCAATACAAGAACTAAAACCTTGGATGGTTTTTGCACAAAAAGAGCAAACAGAGGAAGAAATAGAAGAGAGTATTAGAAAATCGCATATTCAATTTTTGCAACGTGAGGATTTAAGATTACTAGTATTTTCGAAAGAAACAGGTGAATTTATTGCTTCAGCCGGATTACATCGTATTAATTGGGATATACCTCAATTTGAAATCGGATATTGGATTGATACAAGGTTTAGCGGAAAAGGCTATATGGTAGAGGCTGCGAAAGGTATAACGGATTACGCTTTTTCTGAATTGAAAGCAAACCGTGTAGAAATTCGTTGTGATTCTTTAAATAAGAAGAGTAGAGCGATACCTGAGAAATTAGGCTTTAAGTTAGAAGGTACGTTAGAAAGTGCGAGTGTTGCGGTAGATGGAAATGGATTAAGGGATATGTGTGTATTTGCAATGACGAGAAATACATATAAAAAAGAAGAGCTGTAAAGAAACAGCTCTTCTTTTTGTGTATTATGGTACAGGATGTCCATTAGAGCTTTCGAAAATTGTAAACCATTGTTGACGATCTAAGTTAACGTTTGTAGCAAGAGCGGCCGTTTTTACGCGATCTAATTTACCAGAGCCAACGATTGGCATCATATTAGCTGGATGAGCAAGTAACCAAGCATACATAACCGTATCGATACTAGAAACACCTAGCTCAGTAGCAACTTTTTGCATAGTTTCGCGTACACGTACGGCACGTTCGGATTGACCAGTAAAAATTTCCCCACCAGCAAGAGGTGACCAAATCATTGGATTGATTCGTTTTTCTTGGCATAAATCAATTGTCCCTTTTTCAAAATGCTCAAGCTGCAATGCAGAAACTTCAATTTGGTTCGTAATAAGCGGGAAATCTAAGTACGAACTTAACATATTAAATTGTGAAGGTAAGAAGTTAGATACACCGAAGTGACGAACTTTTCCTTCTTGTTTTAATTGTGAAAATGCCTTTGCCACTTCATTTGGATCCATAAAAGGATCGGGACGATGAATAAGTAATACGTCAATATAATCTGTATGTAAATTTTTTAGTGATGCTTCTGCACTTTGAATAATGTGCTCTGCACTAGTATTGTAGTGAGCAACATATCGCTCTGGAAATTTCGGTGATGGGGGAGCGATTCCACACTTTGTAATAATTTGCATGTTGTCTCGTAAGGAAGGCTTTAATTGTAAAGCTTCTCCAAACAATCCTTCACACGTATATCCGCCGTAAATGTCAGCGTGATCAAAAGTAGTAATTCCCATATCCATACAATCTTCAATGAAAGAAAGTAATTCTTGTTTCGTCATATTCCATTCTGCTAAACGCCAAAATCCTTGAATAATACGAGAGAATTCTAGCGTTTCATTCATTTGAACTCGTTCCATTATAAGTACCCCCTTGATGAATAATTATTATTTTGAAAAGGCTTTCTTACTACGTATTATTATATAGTTTTGGGGGTGTACATACAATAAATATGTTTTGCTATAAAAACGATTTTTTCTATCATGCCTTTCGAGAGGACTCCCACCTCTAAACGTAAATGAAGGTGGTGAGGTGAATCGAAAGAAATATTTTATTTTCAAGCAAAAACAGAAACGTATGTTCCGTTTTTGCTGTAATATCCTTAACAGGAGGTGAATAAAATGACAAAGGAAAATCCATCAAACTATAAAACTCTTCAAATTTGGATTAAAAAAGGGCATCGTATGTATTCTTATTTTCAAGAATGTTGTCATAACGCTAAGAACATGTACAACACCACAAACTTTTATATACGCCAGGTGTACACTGGATTAACGCAAGAAAAAGAGTTGCAGCCTTTGCAAAAAGAAGTTCTGGATCATATTCATAAAAATATTGGTAAGATGAATGACACACAACGTCTTGCCTATCAGAAGAAATTGGAAAAAGAGAAATTAAAGCCTAAAGAAGAACAGAAAGAGATTACATGTAATTTGTTTTCAGAACCTAATTTTGAAAAACCTTATGTAGATTACAACTTTCTAGATGCACTATTTAAGGCTATGATTCAAAATGATTATCGAGCTTTGCCTACGCAATGTAGCCAGTCAATCATGAAAGGTTTGTTCCAAAATTGGAAATCTTTTTTTGCTAGTTTAAAAGACTATAAAAAGAATCCAAACAAATATGCTGGACCGCCTAGAATTCCAAAGTATATTCGTTCTTCTGAAAAAGAGATTCTGTATACAAACCAAGATTGCATCATTAAAAACGATAGATTTTTAAAGTTTCCAAAGACGAAATTGCAATTAAATATTGGGAAACTAGGTTTCACTGAGGGTAAACTGAAACAAGTTCGTGTGATTCCAAAATACAATGAATATGTAGTGGAATTGGTAATTGATGTTCCTTCTGAACAACAAATGATTGAAGAGAATGCTCGTTATATGAGTATTGATTTAGGGATTGATAACCTTGCAACCATCGTAACAAACACAGGTATGAAACCTGTCCTTGTTAAGGGCAAACATGTCAAAAGCATAAATCAATATTACAACAAAATGAAGAGTCATTTTACAAGCGTTCTTAGAAATGGAAAACAAACGAATGAAGGGCCTTTTACTTCTAAAAGGATAGAAAAACTTCATCAAAAACGTTACTTGAAAATAAAAGACGTCTTCCATAAAGTTAGTCACCATATCGTAAAACTAGCTCAAGAAGAAGTTTGTAAAATTGTTATTGGTCAAAACAAAAGTTGGAAACAAGAAACGAATATGGGAAAAAGAAATAACCAAACGTTTTGTCATATCCCACATAGTTTATTGATTCAAATGATTACATACAAAGCAAATGCTGTAGGCATTCAAGTTGTTGTAACTGAAGAATCATATACATCGAAAGCAAGTTTTCTGGATAACGACTTCATTCCAACGTATGGAGAAAATGACCAAAATACAACTTTTTCAGGAAAACGAATAGAGCGCGGCATATATCGTTCAGCAAATAAAACTTTAATTAATGCAGATGTAAATGCTGCGGCTAACATTTTACGAAAGGTAATCCCAAATGCATGGACAAATGGGATAGAGGGGTTAGGCGTGAAACAGCTCGCTAATGTGTTAACTCCCCTGACGTTAATCGTCCGTTAGGTCGAAACGTTAGAAACCCCCACTTCAAGATTTGCTAAGTGGGGGAGTGTTCATATGCTATAATGTAGAAACATATAGCTAGAAGGAGATGTACGAAATGATTCCAGTAACAATATTAACTGGTTTTCTTGGATCAGGGAAAACGACTTTATTAAATCGTATTTTATCAGAAAATCACGGTAAGAAATTAGCGGTGATTGTAAATGAAATAGGGCAAATTGGCATTGATAATCAGTTGATTATGAATGTAGAAGAAGAAATTATGGAAATGACAAATGGCTGTTTATGCTGTACTGTACGTGAAGATTTACTCGTTGCTTTAAAACAGTTACTGGACGTAAAAGCGGAAGGGAAAATGGATTTTGATGGTTTAGTAATTGAAACGACTGGCCTTGCAAATCCAGGGCCGATTATTCAAACATTCTTTTTAGATCCAGTCATTCAATCTGCATACCAAATTAATGGTGTTGTAACGGTGGTAGATAGTTATCATATACATAAACATTTTGAAAAAGGATTAGAAGCAAAAGAGCAAATTGCGTTTGCTGATGTCGTTTTAGTAAATAAATTAGACTTAATTGAAGAGAGTGAGAAAGAAAATCTCTTGCATGAAATTCAAGGAATTAACCCGACTGCAAAGTTAATTGAGGCGACTAACTGTGAGGTAGATATACCATTTTTATTACAAATCCAAACGTTTAAAACGAAAGATACGTTGCAAATTTACCCTCATAAAGAACATAACCACTTAGAAGGTGTGAAATCATTTGTATTACGTGAAGAACGTCCGCTGGATTTACAAAAGCTTAATGAGTGGATGGCAGCTGTCGTTCAAGAGCTAGGAGAATATTTATATCGTTACAAAGGAATTTTATCGATAGACGGAGTAGATAAACGTATCGTTTTCCAAGGTGTACATACGTTATTTGCCGCTTCGTACGATAGAGAGTGGCAAGAGGGCGAAAAGCGTATAAGTGAAGTAGTTTTCATCGGAAGAGATATTAATAAAGAGTGGTTCCAAGAACATTTTGAAGAGTGTGTGAAATAAGTCTGCGTAAATTGCAGGCTTATTTTTTATGAGCATTCTATTAGATTACAAAACAGAATTAAATAAGGGAAAGAAACTAAAAATTGATACATGTATAATAAAAAGCCTGTTTTCACAGGCTTGTATTTTCGTCTATTAGTAACTCCATTACAACACCTACAACTGGACCTTCATCATCAATATCACCATTTAATCGGAAACCAAATGATTCATAAAGTCCCATTGCAAGTTTGTTGTCTGGATGTAAACTTAAGTAAATTATTTTGCATTCAAATTTTTCTTGTAAGAATTGAATGAGTAAGTGAAGGAAACGTTTTGCGTATCCTTTCCCTTGATATTGTTGGTCAATCATAAAGCGATCGAGCCATACGCTTTTATGTTTTATTGAATACCATCCATACATTGCATAACCTACAAGTGTTTCTCCATCATATAAACCTACTGACGTTCCGTTTCCTTCATATAATGATTCTGCTAAAGAAAACGCATTACTTTCAATAAATTGTTGCTGATCTTTTGCGACGTCTAAGGCAACTACTGAACGCCAATTTTTTGCTGTTACTTCACAAATGTGAAGATTCATAATTCCAACTCACCTTCTAAATTAATATAGCTTTAAAGCTAATATGGATAATTTTACTTGTTATTTTGGTCAAGTCAAGGATAAATACATAAAAAGGCAGCTGAATACTAGATTCAGCTGCCTAGAAAATATAATGGATTAGTTTGTTGCTTCTTTCAATGTGTTTACGTTTTCTTCCATTAAAGTGAAGTAATCTTTATTATTTTTTGCATCATCTTCAGAAACAGTAGCTAAGTGATTTAAGCGTAAAACTTTTGTACCAGTTTCTTTTTGAATAACAGATGCTACTTTTGGAGTAGAGAAAGTTTCGAATAAAATATATTTTAGATTATGTTCTTTTACTGTTTTTGTAATATCAGCAAGCTGTTTTTGAGATGGTTCATCAGAAGCTGAAATTCCAGCGATAGGAATTTGTTTTAGGCCGTATCGTTGTTCCCAGTAACCATAGGCAGCATGAGAAACTAAAATTTCTTTCGTTTTTGCGTTCGCTACAGCTGCCTTAAATTGATCGTCTAAATCAGTAAATTTAGTTTGAAGTGCTGCGAAGTTTTTTTCGAATTCTTGTTTATGTTCAGGTTGTAATTCTACAAGTGCATTTTTAATTTTTTCTGCCTGTTTCATTGCTAGAGTAGGGTCTAACCAAATATGCGGGTCTTTATCGTGATGGTGTTCATCTTCTTTATGGCCATCTCCATGATCATGATGCTCTTCTTCAGTAGAAGCACGAAGCTCAATACCTTGAGATGCATTTACAATTTTAACATTTTCTTTTTGTAATGTTTTTTCCATTTTTTCAGCAAATGGTTCTAATTCAGCGCCGTTATAAACGAATAAATCGGCTTTTGCAACTTGTACTGTTTGTTTTTGACTTGGTTCAAATGTATGTGAATCTGCACCAGGTGGGTAAATTGCTTCAACATTTACATAGTCGCCACCGATTTTCTTTGCGAAATCAGCAAGTGGGAAAATTGTTGTATAAACTGTTAGCTTTCCATCTTTCTTGGCATTACTTTCTTTTTTATTTGAGCAGCCAGCGAAAATTAAGGTAAAAATAAGTAAGAATGAAAATATAGTCAATCTTTTAGGCATGAAGTTCTCCTCTTTTCTTTTTTACGGATATATTTTCCCCAATTATAGAAGAAAAATATCATTTTAATACAAAACGGAATAATTACGTTTTAGTTTGCGAACTTAGTATAATACATCTTTAATAAAGTTGCAATAAATAATAATCATTCCGATTTGTTTTTGTTATAAAGTTGTCAAATATAAGTGTATTATTTTTGCAAATGCATGCATATGTGACAACGCTGTTTTCATATATTGAAAAGGAGGTTAAAGAGGGGGATGAGCGCTTGGGTTACTTAATGGAAGCTATTTTATTAATATTAGCGGTAGTATTGCCATTATCTTTCGTATTAATTTTTTTAAGAAGATTAATAAGTAATTTAGGGGACGCTACAACAATAACGAAATTACAAGAGAGAGATGAGAAAAAAGAGTGAGTAAAACACTATGCGTACGCATAGTGTTTTACTTGTGGTAAAATAAGAGCAGGAAACTCCTAAAGGTTGTATTTTACTGAAGGAGAGAAAAGTAAAATAAGAGGTATATGCATATATGAATAAGCGAACAGCGTTAATACTTGGTGCAAGTGGTTTAGTTGGACAAGAGATAACGCGTCTATTACTTGAATCAGATTACTACGATTCGGTTACTATTTTTGTAAGAGAGCCAATGCAATTGCAACATGAGAAGTTACAGCAGAAACAAGTTGATTTTTCGGTATTAGAGGAATATAAAGAGTTCTTTGCTGTGGATGATGTTTTTAGTTGCTTAGGAACAACAATAAAAAAAGCAAAAACAAAAGCAAATTTTAAAAAAGTAGATTATGAATATACGTTACGAGCTGCTTGTTTAGCTGAAAAACAAGGGGTGCAAAATTTCCTTGTTGTGTCTTCTATGGGAGCGAATCCTAAATCATTTTTCTTTTATTCACAAGTGAAAGGAAAAATGGAAGAAGAATTGCAAAAGTTAGTGATCGGTGGTATTCACATTTTTAGACCATCATTATTAGTAGGAAACCGACAAGAATTTCGTTTCGGCGAACGAATGGCTGAAAAGTTATCTCGTATTATTCCTTTTATTTTTAAAGGGGCTTTCAAAAAGTATAAACCAATTTCAGCTAAAGATGTGGCGAAAGGGATGTATATAACCGCGCTGCGAGAAGAATCGGGTATCCATACTTATAATTCAAATGAAATTACAACGATAGAATAAATAAAACCGAGAAGAATGACTTCTCGGTTTTATTTATTCGTATGAATTTTTCCTGGTGCTCGCTTATATTGGTGAGGTTCTTGCAATTCAAAGCCAAGTTCATTGGCCGCTATTCTTGGGAAGTACGGATTGCGAAGTAATTCACGTCCGATGAAAATTAAATCTGCTTCGTTATTATTTAAAATTTGCTCTGCTTGTGACCCAGTCGTAATCAATCCGACTGCACCAGTTGCAATCTTAGTATGCTCTTTAATATGTTTGGCGTATTGTACTTGGTAACCAGGATACACATCAATATGTGCTGGTACAACTGCACCAGAACTACAATCGATTAAATCTATTCCCTGTTCTTTCATCCACTTTGTATACTGAACATAATCTTGAACTGTAAGCCCGTCAGGATGATAATCATTTGCTGAAATACGAACGAATATTGGTCCGTCCCAAACTTCATTTACAGAGTCGATGATTTCGCGTAAGAAACGATATCGGTTTTCAGGTGAGCCGCCGTATTCATCCGTTCGTTTATTAGTAAGTGGTGATAGGAATTCATTAATAAGGTAACCGTGAGCACCATGTAGTTCGATAACATCAAATCCGGCTTGTTTTGAACGTAACGCGGCCTTCTGAAAAGCTAATATAGTCTCTTTGATTTGCTGTATATTCATTTCTACTGGTATTTTCATCGTATCATTAAAAGGAATTGCAGAAGGAGCGAAAGCATTCGTATCTAATTCAGCTTTTCTTCCGGCGTGAGCGAGTTGAATGGCAACTTTCGCACCGTTATCATGTATAAAAGTAGTCGTTTTATGTAAGCCTTCAATTAGGTTGTCATCCCAAATGCCTAAGTCTTTGTTAGAAATTCGTCCTTCAGCTAACACCGCAGTTGCTTCAACCATAACTAAACCTACTTGGCCAGCAGCGCGAGTTCCATAATGAATGAGATGAAAATTCGTAACGCTACCATCCTCATTCCCCGATGAATACATACACATAGGTGACATAACGATACGATTTTTTAGTGTAACGTTCTTAATTGTATAAGGTGAAAAAAGCTTGGAATTCATCAAATAGCCTCCTTGATTGAATTTTCTTATATTTTACCATTCTCTTTTTTGTTTCTCTAATAAAACGCTTATACGAAAAATTTTGTTTATTCGTGTTACAATGACTAATATGAACCGAATTGGAGGATGACATATGTACCAGGCTTATTATGAAAGCGAAGTAGGTTTGCTTGAAATTACAGCGAATCAAGAAGGAATTACGTCTGTTATATTTGTTGATGAACGACAAGAAGAAAATAAAAATGAAATGATAGAACAATGTATAAATGAGTTAGATGAATATTTTAAAGGGAAAAGAAAAGAGTTTACGGTTTCGCTGTCTGCTGAGGGGACAGCATTTCAAAAAAATGTATGGGATGCACTTTATACTATTCCATACGGCGTAAGTGCTTCATATTTGGATATTGCAGAGAAGGTTGGAAATACAAAAGCTGTACGGGCAATAGGAGGGGCAAATAGTCGGAATCCAATTTCAATAATCGTTCCATGTCATCGTGTAATAGGAAAGAGTGGAAAGCTTGTTGGATATGCCGGTGGTTTATGGAGGAAAGAGTGGTTATTAAAACACGAAGGTATTTTGAAATGACGAATGGATGGGAAGAGGGATTGTTTTGAAATGTATAAATTGTGGGCAACCTTGCGAGGAGGAACAGTTAAATTGTGCAAGTTGTCAGCGAAACTTGGATAATGAACAAGATGAAGGTAGCTCGTTAATAGATAAAGAACTAGAAGTATATGTAGGGAGACAATATCCGTATTACAAAAGGAAATGGGAGCTTGAGAATAAGCGGATTGCTAGGTGGAGCTGGAATGGTTGGGCTACTATTTTCAATATAGGCTGGCTAGGATATCGTAAGTATTATGTACCAGCTGCTTTATTTATGTTGTTATTAATAGCGTGTGATGCATTTTCGTATTATATGGGATTTAATGTAGCATTGCCAATCGTTAATATGGTGCCTCTTACGTTTTTATTACTCATTTTTATTCTGTTTGGAATGGGGATTTTTTCAAATGGATTATACTATCAATTTGCGGAAAGACGTATATACCGAATAAAAGCAAGAGAAATAAAAGATAAATCAGTTGAAAACTATCTCATTCATGATAGTGGCGGAACGAGCAAAATGGGAGCGACAATTGTTACTATTTTAGCAGTTGCTAGCATATTTTTTAGTCATTTCTTTTTTCCGACTGATCGAGACGTTATTCAAAAGGTTCGTACAAGCTCGCTTTATGAATATCCTTTCTTTTCAATAGGTGAATCTTTCGAAAATTATTTTCAAAATTCAGGTTGGATATATTATCGTGGAACGGAAGGGTTAGAATTAGTAGAATTCCAAGGATATAACGCCGAGGTGCCAGGGCAAAAGGTGGCGATTCAATTTGTTGTCGATTATAAATTGGGTGAAGTGGAACCATACTCACTTACGGTTAATGGTGAATCTAAAACTGAAGAAGAGTTTTTGAAGATGATGGGCGAAATATTTAAGGTTCAAAATCCATTTGATATAGAGGATGGATTACAAGTAAATGCTATTCAAAAAAGCGGTTGGAAGGAAATTTCTAACCGCTTTTTTTATGTTTGTCAAAATAAATATTTAAAATAATCAGAATCTTTTGTATAATAAAATATATTATATAGGATTTAACTTATACATATAGATTGGGGGAAGGAAGAATGAAGAGAAAGACAACAACAATTGCTGCACTTGCATTAACGACGAGTGTATTGGTTGCAGGATGTGGGAATGGTGAGAAGGCTTCGACAACGAAGAAAGAATCGAATAAGGGAATGGCAGATAAACAAGTTTTAAATTTACTAGAAACAGCTGAAATTCCTTCAATGGATACATCTAAATCAACGGATTCTGTATCTTTCCGTGTATTTGTAAATGCAATGGAAGGTTTATATCGTCTAGATAAAGATAATAAACCAACACCAGGCATGGCAAAAGATGTGAAGATTAGTGAAGATAAAAAGACATATACATTTGAATTGCGTGATGCGAAATGGTCAAATGGTGATCCAGTTCGAGCACAAGATTTTGTATATGCATGGCAACGTACATTAGATAAAGCAACAGCGGCAGAATATGCATTCATTTTATTTGATGTGAAAAATGCACAGAAAGTAAATAAAGGAGAATTACCATCAGATCAATTGGGTGTTAAAGCGAAGGATGATAAAACGTTGGTAGTAGAATTAGAGCAACCAGCACCTTATTTTCTTGAGCTTACATCATTCCCTACATTTTTCCCATTAAATGAAAAATATGTGAAAGAGCAAGGAGATAAATACGGATTAGAAGCAGATAAATTAGTATATAATGGGCCATTTACAATGAGTCAATGGAAACATGAACAAAATTATCAATTGAAGAAAAACCCTAATTATTGGGATAAAGATACTGTAAAGTTAGACGAAATTAATGTAAGTATTGTGAAGGAAACAAGCACGGGAGTAAATTTATATGATAGTGATCAAGCAGATCGAGTTATTTTAACTTCTGAATTTGTTGATAAATATAAAAAGAATAAGCCAGATGAATTTAAAACGAAGTTAGATCCACGTATGTATTTCTTGCGTTTTAACCAAAAAAATGCAACATTTAAAAACCAAAAAGTACGTGAAGCAATTGATCTAGCATATGATAAAAAAGGAATTGCTGATGTTATTTTAAATGATGGTTCATTGCCAGCATATTTCTTAGTACCTGAAAAATTCACGACAGGTCCGGATGGAAAAGATTTCCGTACTGTAAATAAAAATTTCCGTGATAGTAAAGATAATGCAGAGAAAGCAAAAAAATTATGGGAAGAAGCTAAGAAAGAGCTTGGTCAAGATACAATTACGGTTGAATTACTAAACGATGATAACGGTAGCCGTAAAAAAGTGGGCGACTTTATTAAGGAAGAACTAGAGAAAAACTTGCCTGGTATTAAAGTGAATTTGAAACAGCAACCATACAAGCAGAAGCTAGATTTAGAAAAGAAATTCCAATATGAATTCTCATTATCTGCATGGAGCCCTGATTATCCGGATCCAATGACTTATATTGATATGTTTGTTACTGGAAGCTCATTTAATGAAATGGATTATTCTAATCCGAAGTATGATGATTTAGTAGCGAAATCAAAAGGAGAGCTATTAAAAGATGATAAAGCACGCTGGAATGCACTTGCGGAAGCTGAAAAAATCTTAATTGGTCAAGACGCAGCAATTTCTCCTACGTACCAACAAAGTACAGCTTATTTAGAGAAGCCATTTGTAAAAGGTATTGCTAATCATACGTTTGGTGGGGACTTCAGTTATAAATGGGCATATATTACAAAAAAATAGTATAATAAAAGATGAGTGAATTTTCGCTCATCTTTTATTTGTATAAGGAGGAATTATAGTTGTTAAGGGGAATCAATCATATTTGTTTTTCGGTATCTAATTTAGAAAACTCTATTATGTTTTATGAAAAAGTATTAGAAGGAGAATTATTAGTTAAAGGAAGCAAATTAGCTTATTTTAACATATGTGGAGTATGGATAGCGCTTAATGAAGAGGCGCATATTCCGAGAAATGAGATTCATCAATCCTATACGCACATAGCATTTTCTATTGAACGAGAAGACTTTGAATGTTTAATACAGCGATTAGAAGAAAATGATGTTCATATTTTACAAGGAAGAGAACGTGATATCAGAGATTGTGAATCTATATACTTTGTTGATCCTGACGGTCATAAATTTGAGTTTCACTCAGGGACACTGCAAGACCGTTTAAATTATTATAGAGATGAGAAACCTCATATGACATTTTATTCCGCATTAACGGGCAGTAAGCCCCCGATTGGTGAGGGCTAATAATCAGTGGGGGATGAACACCCCCCCCTCCCCGCTGATTAAAGTTTCATTTTACTAGGGAGGGATAGTATTTGCATGCACTTGTAATTGGTGGAACAGGAATGCTAAAGAAAGTTTCTATGTGGCTTTGTGAGAAAGGATTTTATGTTTCTATTATCGGGCGAGATGAAGTGAAATTAGAAAATGTTAAGCGAATGAGTTCTGCACCAGAAAATATTACATGCCTTTCGTTAGATTATCATAATGATGAAGATGTAAAGCTAGCTATTAAAAGTACAATTGAGAAAAATGGTCCGATCACATTAGTTGTTGCATGGGTACACACAAGTGCAAAGCATGCACTATCAAATATTTGTAAAGAAGTAGATTTGTCGTCTAAAACATATAGTTTATTTCATATTTTAGGTAGTAAAGCATCACGTATGCCTGCACAAAAAATAGGGAGTACGCGATGTAGTTATCGTAGAATTATTCTAGGTTTTATTTTAGAAGATACATATGGAAGATGGCTTACTCATGAAGAGATAGCTGATGGAGTTATAAAAGGGATTGAAAGTAAACGAGCGGAGTGGATTGTAGGGAGAATTGAACCGTGGGAATTACGACCAAAATGGTGAGGGGGAGTAAGAAATGAAAACAACTATATATGTAACAAGGCATGGTGAAACAGAGTGGAATGTAGCGAAACGAATGCAAGGACGGAAAAATTCTGCTTTAACTGAAAATGGTATAGTTCAGGCGAAACAATTAGGGAATCGAATGAAAGATTTACCAATCCATGCGATCTATAGTAGTCCGAGCGAAAGAACACTTCATACGGCAGAGTTAATAAAGGGGGAACGTGATATACCCATTATAGCGGATGAGCATTTCTATGAAATCAACATGGGTATATGGGAAGGACAAACAATCGCGGATATAGAAAAGCAATTTCCAGAAGAAGTACATCTATTTTGGAATGAGCCACATCTTTTTCAGTCAACATCAGGAGAAAATTTTGAGGCGGTTTATGAAAGAGTAATTGAAGGGATAAGGCTTCTTTTAGAAAAGCATAAAGGACAAAATATATTGATTGTTTCTCATGCGGCAGCAGCAAAATTACTTGTAGGGTATTTTGCGGGAATTGAAATAGAAAATGTATGGAATGATCCATTTATGCATAGTGCCAGTTTGAGCATAATAGAATTTGAAGATGGTAAAGGTAAAGTGAAACAATTTGCAGACATAAGTCACTTTCAATGAATGTAAAAAAGGCCGCTTGGCGGCCTTTTTTGGTGGCATAAAAACTAGCAGTTACGTTTTTTATACCAGAAGTGATCGAATTTCTTATTTTTGCAAGATGGGAATTTATGTCCGCCTTTGCAATCGTCCCATTTGTGTCCGCCATCGTGACAGTCTTTACCATGATCCCATGAATCATCGCAAGAGTGACCGTGTCTGTTAGGGAAGAATTCGCATTTTTTACAGAAACTTCGTTTTGTCCAGAAAAATTTCTTTTCAAAGCGTATGCATTTTGTAACGAAAGTGCAATGTTTTCTGCGAGTACGTTTTGTAACTAAAACGCATTCTTTTCTACGTGTCACTTTCGTAACAAACGTCCATTTTTGAACACGTACACGAGTACATTTCGTAACAAATGTCCATTTTTTTACATGCGTACATTTTGTAACGAAAGTACAATGTTTCACGCGAGTACATCTTGTTCTTGGACATTTACGCCCTGTAGTACATTTACAGTCTGTAGTACATTTATGATGAGAGAATTTATCATCATCGCATTCAAAAGTACTTGGATCTTGGTGTAAGAAATCCTCCATCCCAGCACTTTTGATTTCTTCAACAGCTTTTCTAATATCACGTTTCATAGAAATCCTCCTTATCATGTATTAAGTTGAAAAGGTATTCTTTTTCCTTAACATGATATGAGAGATGAAGTCTTTCTGAACAGGACAAGAGTGTAATTTTCTATAAATAGATGATAGCGGATGTATGGACAAGACAAGGCGCATACATTGAAGGAAGAGAACTGAGAAGGGATGAGAAAACATGCTGCCTTCATATGATTTTTTTGTTCATCCAATGTACTTAGTGGAATTGAAAAAAGACATTTGGTCAGATAGTCCAGTGCCAGCAAAATTAACTTATGGAAAAAAGAAGTATGACATTGATATCGTATACCGTGGGGCTCATATTCGTGAATTTGAGAAAAAGTCTTATCATGTTATGTTTTATAAACCAAAAAAATTTCAAGGCGCGAAAGAGTTTCATTTGAATTCTGAGTTTATGGATCCGTCTCTCATACGAAATAAATTATCGCTAGACTTTTTTCATGACATTGGTGTACTTTCACCAAAGTCACAACATGTATTTATAAAAATTAATGGTCAAATTCAAGGTGTATATTTACAGTTGGAATCGGTTGATGAAAACTTTTTGAAAAATAGAGGATTACCGAGTGGTTCTATTTATTATGCGATAGATGATGATGCAAATTTTTCATTAATGAGTGAGCGAGATAAAGATGTTAAGACAGAGCTCTTTGCGGGTTATGAATTTAAATATTCGAATAAAAATAGTGAAGAACAACTGAGTGAATTTGTATTTCAAGCGAATACTTTGACGAGGGAAGCCTATGAAAAAGAGATTGGGAAGTTTCTACATGTCGATAAATATTTACGATGGTTAGCAGGAGTTATTTTTACGCAAAACTTTGATGGTTTCGTTCATAACTATGCACTATATCATAATGATGAAACAAATTTATTTGAAGTTATACCGTGGGATTATGATGCGACTTGGGGGCGAGATGTACAAGGGAGATCACTTAATCATGAATATATTCGTATTCAAGGGTATAACACGTTAAGTGCAAGATTGTTAGACATACCTGTATTTAGAAAGCAGTATCGAAGTATTTTAGAAGAAATATTAGAAGACCAATTTACAGTTTCGTTTATGAGACCGAAAGTAGAAGGGTTGTGTGAATTGATTCGTCCATATTTACTACAAGATCCATATATGAAAGAAAAATTAGAAACATTTGATCAAGAGGCTGATATGATTTATGAATATATAAATAAAAGAAGAAAGTATATACAAGACCACTTACATGAATTGGATTAATTTTGAAAGAGATTGAAACGTTATCAATCTCTTTTTTTTGTATAATAAAGATGTATCAATAAAAATGAAATAATATCTTTGATAGAGAATGGGGATGCGGATATATGACGATTAAATGGATTGATTGGGTAAAACAAATACAATCTATAGCTCAAGCGGGTTTAACGTATTCTAAGGATGTGTATGATATTGAGCGTTTCCAGCAATTACGAGATATTTCTATTTCAATGATGTCACATTACACGAAAACAGATTGGGAAGTCGTAGAGAAATTATTTGCAAGTGAGACAGGCTATCAAACACCTAAAGTTGATATAAGAGCAGTTGTTTTTCAAAATGAAAAGCTATTATTCGTGAAAGAAAAAAGTGATGGGAAATGGGCATTGCCAGGTGGATGGGCTGATGTCGGTTATACGCCAACCGAAGTTGCAGCGAAAGAAGTTTTAGAAGAGACAGGATATGAAGTAGATCGTTTTAAGTTATTATCTATATTTGATAAAGAAAAACATCAACCATCTCCATCGGCGACGCATGTATATAAGATTTTCATTGGATGCGAGATTATTGGTGGAGAAAAGAAAACTAGCATCGAAACAGAAGAGGTGGAGTTTTTTTGTGAAAATGAATTGCCTAATTTATCAATTGCTAGAAATACAGAAGACCAAATTAAAGAGATGTTTGCCTACATGAAAGACCCGCAGAAAGAGAAATTAATAGATTGATCCTGCTTGAATTGTACATATTGTTAAAATGAAGATATTGGCAGATTGCAGCCTTTATGTAATAATGGGATGGTATGTGAAGAAAAAAGGAGATAAAAAAGAACATGTTAGCAAACATAATAGATCAGTTATTGCAATTTTTTGCAAGCTTAGGGTACTTTGGAGTAGCTCTTGCTTTAATGATTGAAGTAATCCCAAGTGAAATTGTACTTTCTTATGCTGGGTTTTTAGTAGCGGATGGTAAAATTAGTTTTGTTGGTGCAGTTATCGCCGGAACTATTGGTGGTACTTTAGCGCAAATCTTTTTATACTGGCTTGGATACTACGGAGGGCGTCCGGTTGTAGAGAAATATGGGAAATATCTACTTATTAATAAACACCATTTAGACATAGCGGAAGGTTGGTTTAAGCGTTATGGAGCAGGCGTAATATTTTCTGCGCGCTTTATCCCAGTAGTACGTCATGCGATCTCTATTCCAGCAGGACTAGCTAAGATGCCATTAAAACTATTTACACTTTATACGGTTGTAGCGATCATTCCATGGTCAATTCTATTTATATACTTAGGTGAAAAACTTGGTGGGAATTGGCGACAAATTAAAGAGTATGCATCTGATTACACACATTACATAATTATAGGAGCGGTTCTTTTTATTGCTCTATACTTCGGTTTAAAATATTTGAAAAAGAAAAAAACAACACGCTAAAGTCAATGATAGTTCATTGGCTTTTTTTGTTTGTTTCGGTTCTAAAGAAAAGGAGTTGTCCATAATGTGTAATAATAAAGCGTAGCGGAGGAATGTGATGAAAGGGTCACCGTTTATACGTGGAACGATATTTTTAACGATGGCAACGATGATATCAAAAATGTTAGGGTTTATATATGTTATACCATTTACAGCGATGGTCGGTACGAGTGGTTACGTTCTATACACATATGCATATCGCCCTTATACCATCATGCTCAGCATAGCAACGATGGGATTACCGCTAGCTGTTTCAAAGATGGTATCAAAATATGATCAACTGAATGACTATCATACGGTTAAGAGAGTATTGAAAAGTGGAATTGTGTTTATGTTTATAATGGGAGTAATTTCGTGTTTTGCTTTATATATGCTAGCTCCACATTTAGCTAAACTTGTAATCGATGGAAATGATCAAACGGGAAATAGTGTAGTAGCGGTCACAAATAATATTCAAATTGTAAGTTTTGCGTTGATACTTGTACCGGTAATGAGTTTATTAAGGGGCTTCTTTCAAGGGTTCCAGTCGATGGGACCTTCTGCATTAAGTGTCGTTGTAGAGCAATTTTTTCGAGTCTTAACTATTCTAATAGGAAGCTTTGTCGTTTTATATGTTTTAAAAGCTTCTGTCTCGCTAGCGGTTGGTATTTCAACGTTTGGGGCATTTATGGGTGCTATAGGTGGATTAACCGTTCTAAGTGCGTATTATATAAGAAGGAGAAGGCACTTAAAGAAAAAAGAGATCGAAAGTATACCACAAACAACAAAATCTTTTTTCTCATTGTATAAGGAGCTCTTTACATATTCTATTCCCTTTGTTGTGGTGGGCTTAGCAATTCCGTTGTATCAGACGATTGATACATTTACAATTAATAAGCTACTTATACAAATAGGGTATATGCAAGGAGAAGCGGAAAAAATTAATGCGATAATTGGTCTTGTTCAAATGGTTGTGCTCATCCCGGTATCCGTTGCGACAGCTTTTAGTATGTCTCTTGTACCAGAGATGACAAAAGCTTACACAGCAGGAAATACGAAACTATTGTACAAACATTTTACGAGAACAAATGTATTAGTAGTAGCGATTACGGTACCGGCGGCAATTGGAATGATGGTGTTAGCCAAGCCTGTATATACTCTTTTATTCGGTGCTGGAAATGATCCAGAGATGGGGAGAATCATTTTACAGTATTATGCTCCTGCTTGCATACTATTTTCTCTTTTTACAGTAACGGCTGCTATGCTACAAGGAATCAATCAACAGCAGAAGACGGTACTAGGATTAGTGATTGGAATTATTGTGAAGATAGTTTTAAATATTGTATTGCTTCCGTATTTCGATTATGTAAGTTTTATCATTTCAACATACGCGGGCTATACGATTTCAGTCGGGTTTAACTTGTGGATGCTTTCTAAATATGTTATAAAGGCAACATAAGCTTTTAAGGCAGAGAGCACTCTGTCTTTTTCTATGTTTATCTCGCTATTTTCCGCGCAGTAAGATCCCGACTTCAAAATTCAGCGAAAGCAAATAAGTTAGGTCGGGGTCGGGCAGCTCGTAAAAGCCCAATTGATGAGGGCTGATAATCAGTGGGGGATGAAGCCCCCACTGATTAAAGTTTCACTTTATAATTTTTTTCTTATAAAAACGTTTTCAAAATAATTTTTCTATTGAAATTTAAACGTATGTTTCATATGCTGAGAATGGCGGTTTAAAAACTGTTATTTAAGAGAGGTAGATTCCTACATGTAAAAAGAATCGGGGTGATAGTATGTTAAATATATATTTAACAGACCGAAACGGAAAACTACAAGAGATTGAGGAAATGCAAAAGGGGTGCTGGATTAATGTACTTCATCCAACAGAAGAAGAAATTCAATATCTAGTACAAACTTTAAATGTAGACTTAGATTTCATTAAAGACCCTTTGGATGATGAAGAACGCTCTCGTATTGAAAAGGAAGACAATAATACTTTAATTATCGTGGATATTCCGACAGTTAGACATGACGAAGAAGGAAATTCGATTTATGACACGATCCCAATAGGTATGATTGTGATGCCGGATTGTTTTGTTACAATCTGCTTAGAAGAAAATCCAATTTTTGAACGTTTTATTAATCAACGTATTAAAGAATTTTATACGTTTAAGAAGACACGCTTTGCACTTCAGCTCTTATATACGATTTCTACTTATTATTTAAGATACTTAAAGCAAATAAATCGAAAAACAATTGATTTAGAGCATCAATTAAATCAGTCAATGAAAAATAAAGAGATTTTCACATTATTGGGCCTTGAGAAAAGTTTAGTATACTTTACAACGTCATTAAAGGCTAATAAAATTGTAATTCAAAAGTTAATGCGTAATAGTACATTTTTAAAAATGTATGAAGACGATCAAGATTTATTAGAAGATGTATTAATTGAAAATAAACAGGCTATTGAAATGGCGGAAATATATAGTCACATTTTAAGCGGAATGATGAATACTTTTAGCTCCGTTATATCAAATAATTTAAATAGTGTTATGAAATTGTTAACGTCAATTACGATCATTTTATCTTTACCGACGATGGTTTCTAGTTTCTTTGGAATGAACGTAAAGGTTCCGTTTGAAGGGGAAGCCCATGGTTTTGTAATTGTACTCATCATATGTGTAACACTATCTTTCACGTTAGCTTTTGTTTTTTGGAAGAAACGTTACTTTTAACGATAAGAAAGCTGCTCTAGCATAGTTATATAACTACGCTAGAGCAGCTTTTTTGCTATGAAATCTCAAATTTTGAATAGAATATAACTTGTACAATGTAATGTATATAAAGGGTATGTATGCCATATAATCCTTGTCCAATTAATGAAATGGGGTTAAAATTACATATTGTTAATGAAAAGTTGGAGGAAATACATCATGGAATTGTTTCAATTACCGAAAGCATTCCTGCAAATGAATACAATTTTTATCTCCATATTGATCGAAGCACTTCCGTTTGTGCTAATTGGTGTATTTATTTCAGGATTCATTCAAATGTTCGTGACAGAAGATATGGTGGCTAAATGGATGCCGAAGAACCGATTTCTGTCTGTTTTATTAGCTACTTTTTTAGGCATGTTGTTTCCAGGTTGTGAATGTGGAATTGTTCCGATTGTAAGACGATTAATCGGAAAAGGGGTTCCGCCATATGCGGGTATTGCATTTATGTTAACTGGGCCAATCATTAATCCAGTTGTTTTATTTGCAACATACGTTGCCTTTGGGAGTAGTATGCACATGGTATGGTATCGTTCTATTGTAGCGATTATCGTAGCAATTATCGTTGGAATTATATTATCCTTTATGTTTAAAGAACATCAATTAAGAGATAATCACTTCCCAGAAGTGAATAATAAGCGTCCGTTACGTAAAAAAATGTGGGATGTATGTACACACGCTGTTGAGGAATTTTTCTCGATGGGAAAATATTTAGTACTAGGTGCGTTAATTGCAGCAGCGGTACAAACGTTTGTACAAACTTCAACACTTCTTGCTATTGGACAAGGTCCGTTTTCTTCATCAGCTGTTATGATGGGACTTGCTTATATATTATCACTTTGTTCAGAGGCAGATGCATTTATCGCTTCTTCGTTCCAAAGTACGTTTTCAACAGCTTCACTTGTCGCGTTCCTCGTTTACGGACCGATGGTGGATATTAAAAATATGTTTATGATGCTTGCGACATTTAAAACGAAATTTGTAATTGTTGTTACAGTTACAGTTACTCTTGTTGTTTATGCAAGCTCACTACTCATTTATGCGATGGGGTGGTAGGTTATGTTTCGAGCATATATATTATTAGGTTTTACAATATTAATTGCGCAGCTTCATATTTCCGGTAACATTACGAAGTATATCAATATGAAGTATGCCTATTTATCAACAACAGCAGCAATTATTTTAGGTTTCTTAACGATTGTACAAATTATCGTCGTTTTCCAAAAAGAGCACCAAAAGGAAAAAGAGAAAAATGATTGTAGTTGTGACCATAGCCATTGTGGGCATGATCATTCAAAAGATGAGAATACATGGTGGAAAAAAGCATTTTCGTACTCATTGTTTTGTTTTCCAATTATCTCAGGGTTATTTTTCCCAATTGCGACGTTAGATTCGGATATTGTTAAAGCGAAAGGATTTCACTTTCCTGTTGCACAAGCAGAAAGTAAGGATCCATTTATGACAAGACAATTCCTAAGACCTGATACGAGCATTTATTACGGGAAAGAAGGATACCGCGGTGTAATGGAAAAAGGGAAGAAAGAGTTTGTTACGAAGGATAATATTAATTTGAAAGACGAAGACTTCCTAAAGGGTATGGAAACAATTTATAATTATCCTGGCGAGTTTACTGGGAAAAAATTATCTTTTAAAGGGTTTGTTTTTAGAGATGATTCTTCTAAAAAAGAACAATACTTCTTATTCCGTTTCGGTATTATACATTGCGTAGCAGATTCTGGTGTGTATGGTATGTTAGTGAAAAAACCAGAAGGTGTAGAGTGGAATAATGATGACTGGATTCAAGTAGAAGGAGAGATAACTACTGAGTTTTATCAGCCGTTTCATGCGAATATTCCTGTATTAGAAGTAACAAAATGGAATAAAGTTGAACAGCCGAAAGAACAATATGTATTTAGAGGAGCCGATTGATAAAATCGGTTCTTTTTTGTGGACTAAAAGTTCTGAATGTTGTTAATATTAAACGTGTAGTTCATTTAGTATAGTGATTATTGAAGTATTAGGGATAAATCATTAAAGGGGTGATAACAATGACAGAAGTAAAGGGGAAAACAGCCAATGAGTCAAGGGTGTTCAAAACGAGCCGAGTCTTCCCAACAGATTTAAATGATCATAACACGCTATTTGGTGGGAAGATATTAGCGGAGATGGATATGGTTGCTTCTATTTCAGCATCCAGACATTCGAGAAAGGAATGTGTCACAGCATCTATGGACTGGGTCGATTTCTTACATCCTGTTCGTTCTTCAGATTGTGTAAGTTATGAATCTTTCGTAATTTGGACGGGAAGAACTTCGATGGAAGTGTTTGTGAAGGTAGTGGCTGAAGATTTAATTTCAGGTGAGAAGCGTATAGCGGCAACGTCATTCGTTACTTTTGTGGCACTTAGTAAGGAAAATAATCCAGTTCCTGTACCGCGTGTTATCCCTGAAACAGAAGAAGAGAAAGAATTACATCGTATTGCTGTGTTACGTGCAGAACAGCGTCATATACCTAAGGCAGAGAGTAAGAAAGTAGCTACATTGTTAACCTTTTGAGATGAATGTTTAGCCATTTAAGTTACAATAGCAGGCGGAAATGGTTTTAAAATGAAAAGCGGACACCTAAAAATAGGTGTCCGCTTTTATAGTTTTTTCATCCACATATCATATGACAGTAGCTACTTAGCAGAAGCAAGCAGCACCGACGATGATTAAGAGGATAAATAATACGACTAATAGCGCAAATCCATTACCATGTGCGAAGCCCATTGTTATTTCCTCCTTTTATTTTAAGATACAACATACAATATGCAAATGAGCTATTGTTTGATATGGACATATATCATGCAATGACATATTTTCTTGAATGATAATGTAATAAAAAAGGGAAGATATAGAAATAACAGTAAGTGGAGAAAGGAATTTATCCATGAAGCACTTTTTCGCTATAATCCTTTGTTTAATAGGTGTATTCATTTGGATGAACATCGATGTGGAAATGGGGAAGGAAATGGCTAGTGAATATGAATTAGGACAAGTTCGATTAGGTGAATTTCAACTATATACGAACGGTGAAGAGTTATATAGAAAATTATTTGAGGATATAAACGAAGCAGAAAAGTATATATATATCCATTTTTATATTGTAGGAAAAGATGAAATAAGCCAAGAGTTTTTACAGTTATTAGAGAAAAAAGCATCTAGTGGAGTAGAAGTGAAATTGTCAGTCGATCGGATAGGTGGATATAAGCTGAAGAAAAAGGTAATTAGTCGATTAAAGGAAAACGGTGTGAAGTTTACATTTAGTAAAAAACCGAAACTGAAAAATGTTTTCTATTCTTTGCATCAACGAAATCATAGACGTATTGTTACAATAGATGGAAAGGTATCATACGTCGGTGGTTTTAATATCGGGAAGGAGTACCTTGGACAAGATCCGAAGTTTGGGCCATGGCGTGATTATCACGTGCGCATCCATGGTGAGGGTGCAGCGGATATGGAAAGAAAGTTCGCCGAAGATTGGAAAGAAGATACAGGAGAAAAAATGCCTATACATGAAAGTATACCGACATTAGGGAATGTAAAATATCAATATTTATTTTCAAATGGAAAAGGCTTATGGGAAAAGTATGGGGCACTTTTAAAAAAGGCTAAAAAGTCTTTAATTATTGCTACACCATATTTTGTACCAAGTAAAGAAATGGTGAAAGAGTTAAAAGCTGCATTAAATCGTGGTGTTAATGTGAAAATTCTCGTGCCATTTAAAAGTGATGCCATATTGTTAAAACAAGCTGCCTATCCATATTTGAAAGATATGTTACATGCTGGAGCGGAGATTTATCAATATCGAAATGGATTTTTTCATGGGAAAGTAACAATCATTGATGGAGAAATTGTTGATATTGGGACAGCGAATTTTGATAATAGAAGTTTTTATTTAAATTGTGAGTCTAACTGTATCATATATGATAAAACAGTTGTTGATGAAGTATGGAGTCGATTAAAGGTAGACTTTCATAAATCAAAACGATTTTCTGAAGAAGATTTTGAGAAAATTAGTAGATGGGATTGGTTTTTAGCAAGAATAGCGAATGTTTTAGCATCATATTTATAACATATAGACCCTAGAGAAGGGAGTCACTTTCATGGATTGTATGAAAGAATTAATGAGATATAGTTATATGCTAATATACAAGGTTGGAGAGTATGCTGGAAAGGTCAGAGACGAAGAATTAAAAAATCTATTACAGCACCATTTACCATATATGTTACAAGCATATAATGAACAAGTAAATTTTCAAGAAGGAGAGAATGTGCAGCATATAACCTGTGAAACAACGGAGTTTGGTTTGCGTGAAATGGAAAAGGAAACAGTTAGTAAATATACAGGGGATATTCATATTGCAACATGTTATATTGCGCACTTAAAACGATTAGCTCTAAAGTTTGCTCAAGTTGCAGTGGAAGTTGCTAATCCGGAGTTCCGCTCATTTTTGGAAAATTGTTTCCTGAAAATGAACCGTTACGCTTATAGTGTGTGGCAATATGTTATGAAGAAGGAATATAAGATTACACATCTATATGAAAATGAAAATGAAAAGTTTGCATGAGAAACTAAGGCGGAATGGTATGCGCCTTAGTTTTTTTATGTCCATTTAGAGAAAAAAACTAGTTTTATTGTGTATCGATTGGAAATGAAATATATAAATTTAAATTAGGTTTTGTTATCAGAAAATTTACAAAAATTTACCGTATATTTACTGTTTTTCAATCTCTCCTTTAAAAATAGAGAGTAATATGAGGTTGTACATATTCTATCACAGGGAGGAAACGCAAATGAACAAATGGGTTAAATCATTAACTGCTATGGCACTTGCAAGTTCTTTATTAATGGTAGGTTGTAGTAAAGGTGAGGACAAGAAGAAAGAAGACGACACAACAACACAACAAGAGGACAAAAAGGATAAAGAAACAAGCGGAACCGAGAAGTCTACTGATTCTAAAGAGAAGAAATAAAGTAATAATAAAGCTTCCTCTCATATATGAGGAAGCTTTTTTGTTGTAAATTGATTGATAATATTGAAAAATAGAAAGAGAATGAAAGAGGGGGAAAACAAATGAAAGTATGTATATTGGGAGCAACAGGACGAGTAGGTTCAAACATAATTAATTTAGCATTAAAGGATTCAGCTGAAGTGACTGCATTAGCGCGTGATTTAAATAGAATAGAAATACAACATGAAAGGTTACGAGTGATAGAAGGTAATGTACTGAACGAAAATGATATAAAAAAAGCGATAGAAGGAAGCGATATAGTAATTAGTGCACTTGGAACGGATCGAAATGGAACATTAGCGAAGAGTATGCCACAAATTATTAACCAAATGGAAGAAGAAGGGATTCATAAGATCATAACAATAGGAACAGCTGGTATTTTACAAGCAAGAACGGATCTAAATTTATATCGTTTTCAATCAACGGAATCAAAAAGGAAAACGACAACAGCAGCAGAAGATCATTTGGCTGCATATAAGGTACTAAGTAATAGTAATAATTTATGTTGGACAGTTGTTTGTCCGACACATTTAATAGACGGTGAGGCGACAGAGGTATATCGAACTGAAAAAGATATATTGCCAGAAGGTGGATCAAAAATTACAGTGGGTGATACAGCACACTTTGCATGGGATCTATGTAAGAAAAACATATATGAAAATAGTCGAGTAGGTATTGCATATTAAAAAACCATCCCGAAGTCGGGATGGTTAAAAGATGATATAACACAAGAAGATGACAATCATAATGATTTGGAGAATTGCTTTCGCTACTGTACTGCTTAAAAAACCAACTACAGTAGCGACTCCAACTAGAAAGGCATCTTTTGGCGCTTTTTTATGCACTAGTTCTGTTATAAATACTGACAAGAACGGTATGATAATAAGTCCGAATGGTGGGAAGAAGAACGATCCGACAATGATAGAAATCATTCCGACACGTTCGCCCCATTTAGAACTACCGTATTTTTTTAAGAAATATCCATTTGCAATAAAATCAGCAACGAAAATGAAAAGAGTGAAAATGCCTTGAATAATCCAAAAAGAAGTTGTTAATTCTCCTCCATTTATACCGAAATGGTAAATTAAATATCCAGCCCAGACAGCTAGTATGCCAGGGATAATGGGATAAATAAAGGCGAGAAATGAAACAACGAAACAGGCAATGATACAAATTGTTAATAAAACAGTCACTTTATAGCTCCTTTTTAATATCTAGTTTATGTACAGCAACTTTTTTGACTTGATGTCCATCAAGTTCTAATACTTTAAATTGAAAACCAGCATATTCAATGGAATAACCAGCTTCAATATTTAAGTCAACTGCTTGAGAGAGAAGCCATCCTCCAATTGTATCTAAATCACTATCATCAATATGTAGGCCAAACATATCATTTACTTCAGAAATGAGCACCTTTCCATCTAAAACAGTAAGCTTAGGTGTACGCTTTTCAATCATAGGTGATTCATCCGCATCGAATTCATCTTGAATTTCTCCAATGATTTCTTCAAGAATATCTTCCATCGTTAAAAGTCCGGCAGTGCCACCATATTCATCCATAACGATTGCCATCTGAACGCGATTTTTTTGAAGATGGACTAACGTTTTACGAATTGGAACTGTTTCAAATACTGTTAAAACAGGATGTATATAAGATTCAAGTGGTTTATAAATACCTTTCGTTTGATCATGGAATACTTCTTTCGTATTGATCATCCCGATGATATCATCTTTATCTTTTTCAATGATTGGATAGCGTGTATATTTTTCAGTTGCGACGATATCCATATTTTCTTCTAACGTATTTTCAGTAGATAAGCAAATCATTTCGGTACGAGGAACCATAATTTCTTTCGCAACTCGATCATCAAATTCAAAAATGTTATTTACATATTTATATTCGGTTTGGTTTATTTCACCGCTTTTAAAACTTTCACCTAAAATGAGTCGCAATTCCTCTTCAGAATGAGCAAGTTCATTTTCTTTGGCAGGTTCTAATCCGAGTAGTTTTGTGAAAAATATAGCTGCACTATTGAGTAACCAAATAAATGGATACATAATTTTATCAAATAAAATAAGTGGTTTTGCAAATTTGAGTGTGATTGCTTCTGCTTTTTGAATTGCGAAAGACTTTGGAACTAACTCACCTAATACAACGTGGAAAAATGTAATAACACTAAAAGCAATAACAAAAGATAAAGTGTTAGCCATTGTTCCAGTAATATTAATTTTTTCAAAGAGCGGTCGTAGTATATGTTCCACAGTCGGTTCACCAAGCCAACCAAGCCCTAAAGAAGTGATCGTAATCCCGAGCTGACAAGCTGATAAATAAACATCTAAATTAGATAGGACGCTTCTTGCAGCTAAAGCTTGTTTATTACCTTCATTTGCAAGTTGGTCAATTCGACTTTTTCGTACTTTTACAACAGCGAATTCTGATGCAACGAAAAAGCCAGAAATAAGAATAAGTACAAAGATGAGAAAAATATTTAATATGTCCAAGTGTGTTCTCCATTCCAAGGTTTGGAATAAAGATGTCACCTCCTGCAATTATGTTATACTTTTATAATAAATCTAAATGAAAAGAATAGTCAAAGGAAAAGGGCAAATATTGGTATGTTTCTGTAATAGTTTTTGAATTTGCTGTTATTTTGTCCGCTATACAAAAGGAATAACCCCCTACTTTTAGATTATAGAGGGTTATTTCAATTAAGGTTTTGGAACGCTTCTCGTTAAAGTGTATGACTGTTGTTTGGAGTAGTTTGTGGTCCATAGTGTTTGAAGGAAAGAAAGTATGCTATATGGGATATAGAGTAGTAATAAGCCGATTGTAACAATTATGGGTGAATTTCCGCCAAATTGAACGATAAATTGTAACAGTCCACTTGCATGAAAAACGCATTCCATAAAAACGAATGAAAGAATGATGGAACCTAAAATTGATTTATGGTTCGAAGTAAGCGCCAAAAACAATGTATCCACAAGAAAAGAATCATGTTTTATTTCATATTCATTTGTGTTTTTCAAGAAAGGAATCCATTTTTTTACTGCTTGCATAACGATAATCATGGAAGTACTACATACGATGATAAAAGATGAGTAGTAAGGAAGGTTTATAAATTGTGCGACGTATAGAAGTAGTAATAAGACTGAACATTGTAATACTACAGTGCAAAAAGAGTAAGGTATCCAATTCAATACAGTAGTCAACTTTTTAAACGAGTTAGGTACTTTGAAAAATAATTGGCCGATACCCAAACTTATGAAAAATCCGATCGCAAGGGTAAAAGTAAAACGAACAATCGATATAAAATATATTTCCCATATGTAAGGGAATAATGGTGTTGAATGATTAGAAGTATGTATCATTTGATTTGCTGAGAAAAAGATAGATTCATGCATCCAATCAACCTTTGGAATTGATATAGAAGAAAGCTGTGCGAAGTTTTGAAAAATGCTAATAAATCCATTTTGATAAGAGTAATTGTGTGTAATAAAAAGAGCTGGAATAGGACTTATGGCAAAAATAACAATAACACCAATTATAAATTTACATATATGTGAGCGTAATAAGGACATATAAACCACCTACTCTTGTAATATTCAGAAAATTCTTATTCTTATTTTAGCCGTTTTTGGAGCAAGTTACAATATATTTTTCTTCATGTATTGGCATATGGATAATTTAAAATTGTATTTAGAAATCTATTTTATGTGTGGAATATAAAGCAGAAACTGGTATGTAACAGTACAAATACAAAAAGCGTGAACAGTTTTGTATTTTCAAGCTTTTTGTATGGAATGAAGAGAATGTAGGGAAATGTCGAAAGGATTAAATAGATTTTTAAAATTGGAAAGTGATACCATAAAATTAAACGATGTTTAAATCGTTGTTTAACTGATAAATTCTAGAGGGGGAGATAAATTGGGGGGGAATGAAAACGTATCAACGAAAGAAAAGATTTTAAATACAACATTGGAATTAATTAAAAAAGAAGGTTTTGAAAAGATAACGATAAGAAAAATTGCAGCATTGTCAGATGTAAATATAGCGCTAGTAAATTACCATTTTGGTTCAAAAGAAAAGTTAATTAGTGAGGCGATTAGAGTTTTATTAATTAGCTTTCAAGGCACTTTTTCTATTTTAGATAATATTACAGTGCCAGCAAAAGAAAGATTAAAAATATTTTTATTGGATTATGTACTAGTAATTCGGCAATATCCGGAGTTAGTTAGGAAGATTATTGCAATGGGAACTACGGTATTTATATCTCAATACGAATATGGGGATTTTTTGAAGAGGCTAGGGTTCAGTAAAGTGAAGAATATTTTGAGCGAGATAACAAATGAAACGGATCAGGAAATTTTAATGATGATGACGGTGCAAATATTTGGATCCGTTTTTCTTCCTACATTAATGATGCCAATTCTCGAATCAGGGGCAGATATAAAAGTACCATCTGTAGAAAAACAGATTGATTTCCTATTTGAACGCTATTTTTATAAAAATTGAGATAGTGGGTGATAGAGGTGGCTAGTTTCTTTAGAAAGCATTGGTGTGATATAGGGTTAGTTGTTGCTATTGTTGTCGTTGTTTGTTTAGTCGCGAATTTGGGAGAAATGAGTGAAATAAAAGTACTGTTAGGGTTAAGTTTTGTGGCCATTTTAGTGCATCAATTTGAAGAGTATCGTTGGCCAGGTTATTTTGCTGGTCTGTTTAATGTAGTTATATTTAAAAGTGATATACCAGATCGCTATCCATTAAATACGCAATCTGCTATGGTAATAAATATTTTGATTGCGTATGTTTTTTATTTACTCCCGGTTTTCTTTCAAAATATAATATGGCTTGGGTTGGCACCTATTTTAATGGGATTTTTTCAATTCATATGGCATGGTATTTTTGCGAATATAAAAGCTAAAACAATATATAATCCGGGATTAGGTGCGGTTGTATTACTACATGTTCCAATTGGTTATGTATATATGAGATATATTCTTTTACACAATCTGGCTACAAATTTGGATTGGTTATTTGGGGGGATCTACTTTCTAATAGCTACCTATTTTTTAATTATAAAAGGAAATATGTTAATGAAAAGTAAGGAGACAAATCATTACTTTTCTAAAAAACAATTAGGTCCGTACAATGATACATTGAAGTGATTCAGAATTCAAAAGGAGGGTTTTGGATGCTGAAGAAAGTGCAAGTGAAGGATTCATGAATAAATTATGACAAGAAAATGAATAATTTTCAGAAAAATAAAATAAATCATTTATTTTTTTCTGAAAATATAATATAGTTATGGCACAGAAAGTATTTTAACATAAGGAGGCTTTTTATGAGGATTAAAGGGAATTACGTGCCGAAAAGGGAAGTTTTACTGTGCTCAAGTTCGATTACGATAGGGGAAGCGTTAGAGCATTTAAATAAAACGGGGTATCGTTGTGTACCAGTTTTAGATGAAAAAAAAGAGAAATTTTTAGGAAATATATATAAAGTAGATATTTTAGAATATAAAGGATCACTTGACGAGAGTGTAATGCAATTATTAAACGATAAAGAAGGGTTTGTGAGAGAAGATTCTTCTTTCTTTAAAGTATTTTTTACAATAAAAAAACTGCCTTATTTATCAGTAGTTGACGAAAAAGGGGTTTTCCTTGGAATTTTAACGCATAAAAAAGTTTTTGAGTTATTAGAGGATGCATGGGGCGTTCACTCTAGTAAATACTCTGTCATGATTGGAACGCAAGACTATAATGGAGCAATCCAAAAGTTATCGACAGTTTTAAAGAAATACACTGGTATTCAAAGTTTGATGACTTTTGATAATGATGCCTTATTAGTTCGTAGAATTATGTTTACATTAGGAGAAGAGTTTAACGACGGTGAATTAGAGACATTATTGAAAGATTTAGAAGATCACGGATTTAGAGTTGTATATGTGGAAGAGATGAAAAATCCACGTGAAGTTGAAACGATAGAGTAACATAACAAAAGCCATCTAATTATCTTAGATGGCTTTTGTTATGTTACGTGTATAAAGTTATTTTAAAATAACGACAGGGTAATAGGTGAGATTATAACAATATTTGTGTAAGAGAATAAAAAATGTAGATAATTTCGATTTTCAAAAAAATCAATTTGAAAATATGTTTTTATTTTGCAACTAAATATGTTACTATATGTGTGATAAAAACAAAGAGGTCTGACAACTATACTCCACGTAATAACACTCTAATGATTTAAAAATTCAAAAAACTCAAAATTCAAAAATAACAATTGTATTAATGATTAGAGTAAAAATAAGGGGAATGGAGAAATTATGGAGAAAGACACTGCTTTGTAAGGGGCATATTTTATCATCTTGAGCAGAGAGGAGGATGCATAGCATATTGTAAAATATAGAGATAAACAATGAAAAAGTGCTATGCAAATGAAGAGCATGAAGGGACGTTTAAGGCCAGGTGATACGGTAGCAATTGGTTTAATGCTATTTGCATTATTTTTAGGAGCAGGAAATTTAATTTTCCCGCCAGTTTTAGGTCAACAAGCAGGAGAGAATGTTTGGATTGCTACAATAGGATTCCTTGTAACGGGAGTCGGATTACCCCTACTAGCTGTAACAGCTGTCGCGTTTGTAGAGGGGGACTTGAAAGCGCTATCTTCTAGAGTCCACCCTATATTTGCGTTTATTTTCCCATTGATTAGTTATTTAGCAATTGGACCATTTTTCGCGATTCCGCGTACTGGAGCTGTTTCGTTTGAAATGGGTATGAAGCCGTTTTTATCAGACGCAATGGTTTCAGAGTGGTACATGCTATTTCTTTTCACGATAGTTTTCTTCGGAATAACGTGGTATTTATCATTAAATCCATCTAAATTAGTGGATTGGTTTGGGAAGTTTCTTACTCCATTATTAGTATTAATTGTTGCTGTTATTGTCGGAAAGGCAATTATTGATCCAATTGGAGAGCCGGCTGCGCCGTTAGCTGCTTACCAAGAGAATGCTTTCTTTGGTGGATTTATTCAAGGGTATTTAACGATGGATGCAATTAGTGCTCTCGTATTTGGAATTGTCGTTGTACAAGTTATTCGCTCTAAAGGGATAAAAGAGAGTAGCCAAATTGCAAAAATAACAGTAGTATCAGGTATTATTGCTGTACTTGGTTTAACGTTAATCTATTTATCACTTGCTTATCTTGGTTCAACAAGTACATCACTTGGTGTCTCAGAAAACGGTGGTCTTATTTTAACGAATGTTGTAAATGAGCTATATGGGACGAGTGGTAAAATTTTATTAGGGCTTGTTATTATACTCGCTTGTTTAACCACTTCTGTTGGGTTAACATCTGCGTGTGCGGGTTTCTTTACAAACTTATTCCCAAAACTTTCGCATAAAACGATTGTAACAATGGTATGTGTATTTAGTTTAATTGTATCTAACCTAGGTTTAACACAATTAATCGCAGTAACATTACCTGTGTTAATGATCATTTATCCAGTTGCAATTGTATTAATTGTACTTTCGTATTTCCATAAGTGGATTGGGAAGCGTAATACAATTTATATTGGAGCTATTTTAGGTGCATTGTTAATTAGTTTCTTTAACGGTTTAGAAAGTGCGAAAATTAAAATTGACGCGATTTCTAATGTACTACAAATGTTACCGTTATATAACGAAGGAATTGGATGGTTAATTCCATCATGTATTGGTGGGATTCTCGGTTTCTTCTTCTATAAATCAAATGAATCAAGTGAATTACAAAAGAAAGGTGCTTAGGCGCCTTTCTTTTTTTGAAGGGGATTTTTGTATTTTGTCTAAGTAATAATTGGGAGGAATGATAAAATGGCTAATTTTGAAGATTTTTTAAACTTGGATTTGCGAATTGGAACTGTAATACATGCAGAGGAATTTAAAGAAGCGAGAGTTCCAGCGATTAAACTAGCAATTGATTTTGGGGAAATTGGAATAAAGCAGTCAAGTGCTCAAATTACGAAAAGGTATAGTCTAGAAGATATAGTCGGTCAACAAATTGTTGCTGTTGTAAACTTTCCACCGAAGCGTGTAGCTGGATTCAAATCAGAAGTGCTTGTGCTTGGCGGCGTTCCTGAAGCTGGTGATGTTGTGTTACTTCAGCCTGATATGGAATTGCCAAATGGAACAAAAATTAGCTAGGGTGAAGGTAGGGGCTAATATGGATATCGGACGAGAATATTTACAATGTGCGATTTCGAACTTTAAAGCAACAAAGAAGCAAGGGGAACGGGCACTTTCTCAATTATCATATGAACAAATACAATGGTCTTCTCATGAAGAAACAAATAGTATAGCGATTATTATAAAGCATCTGCACGGTAATATGCGTTCTAGATGGACGGATTTTTTAACGTCTGATGGTGAAAAAACCGATCGTAATCGAGATGGTGAATTTGAGGGATGCTATCATTCAAAAGAAGAAGCCCTTATAGCTTGGCAAGAAGGATGGAAATGTGTTTTTAATACGATGAATACTTTAGCGCCGGAGCACTTAATGAAGACGGTATACATTCGCGGTGAAGCACATACTGTCATGCAATCAATTGAAAGGCAAATTTCTCATTATGCATTGCATATTGGTCAGATTATTTACATTGGGAAGATGTTAAAAGAAAATGAGTGGGAATGTTTAAGTATTCCGAGAGGTCAGTCTGCACGATATGTAGAGAAAAAACGTTCAATATAATAATAAGAAAGAAACCGATAAAAAATGGGAAATAAGAAAATCAGCCAAATAATAGATGGTTCTGTAATCATAAGAATGCTGCCAAAAATAAGTCCATACATAATAAGAAAGAAATTGAAAAGTGTATTCACAGGGATAAATCGTGAGATGAACACTTGCTGTCGTTTAAAACAATCACTGTGAAATAAATAAAAGCGGAAGTACCATGTGGCGGTAATAAGATCTTTCTTTCTCACAATTCTTTTTTTGCATGTATGACAGATAAATGGTGGTTGCATTTCATTACGCTCCATTTTTTATTTTTATAATAATGTGAGACATAAGTAGGTACAACGTGTATGTTCCTATATACGCTCCTGCAATAAGGAAAAGTGGATTCAGTAAAATCCCATGAATGCTCGTCATGAAAACTAAATCTTGTATTAAAACATCGTATATATTAATGGAAATAATTGTACCGAGTACATACAGTGCCAAGTACGCAGAAATATGTAGCACAATAGAGACTTTTGGATGCTTAGCGGACAAATAAAAAATGAATGATAGAGCGATTGGTAATATTCCTATTAATAGCTTCAATTCATTTCACCTCATTAACAATATAGCCGAAATTTTAACGGTCTATTCTCTAGGGCTTGTACATAACTTGAAATAGAGAGGTGATAGTATGAATCGGGGCTTTTTTTTTATGAAGTTTACAAGTATGCGTAAGTTAGTTTTATTTGTTATTACTACAGTGCTAGCGACTTTTTTTCTTATTAGTATGATGGTAACCTCTATGAAAGAGACGAAGTCAACGTATTTATATAATTGGTTAAATGAGTTATCGATGAATGGTTATATGTACGTACTTGGAAAAGAGAATCATTATTTTACACAGGAGTATCGAAATTTGAATCAAGATTTTTCAATTTCTTCTTTTCTCTTTTCTATGGCTACAAATATTCGCTTTAATGATGTACGCAGTTTTGTCGGGAAAGAGCTTCCCGGGTTTGGTAAGTACGATACAGAAATTGTTATTGCGGGTGAGGGGACAAACTATTCTAACTTACCGATAGAATCGAGTGTACCTCTTGAAGAAGTAGTGAAAGAACGGACTAGTGGAACTGGACAAGCACCTAAACAAGATACGAATAAAGAGAAAAAACAGCCGTCCCAAACGACCGGGAAAAGACAAGTTGCGTTTATTTATCATACACATAGCTGGGAATCTTATTTACCTTTACTTAACTTAACGAATGACCCAGATCCGAATAAAGCAACAAGTTCTGTATCGAATATTTCTATATTAGGAGATCGTTTCCGTGAACAACTAGAAGGTGAAGGAATTGGAGCTACTAACGATAAGAGTGATGTTGGTCAAAAGTTAATAAGTAAAGGTTTAAACAGTAATAGTTCGTATAAGATGTCTCGAGAAATTGTGCAGCAAGCTATGGCTGGCAATAAAGATCTTCAATACTTTTTTGATTTGCATCGTGATAGTGCTCGGAAGAATGTCACGACAAAAACAATTGGAGATAAATCATATGCGAAGCTTGCATTTGTAGTAGGGAAAGGCAACAAAAACTATGAAAAAAACTTACAATTAGCAACCGCCTTACATGAGGCGATTAATAAGAAATATCCAGGAGTAAGTCGTGGTGTCATTCAAAAAGGGTTCCAAACAGGAAATGGAATATATAATCAAGATTTATCAGGACAAGCGATATTAATTGAAGCTGGCGGTGTAGATAATACAGAGGAAGAACTAAATCGATCAATTGATGCACTTGCTAAAGCATTTGGTGAATATTTTTGGCAGGCAGAAAAAGTGAATGGATAAAGTGAAACTTGAATTAGCCAGGGTATCTATCGATAATTATTAGCTCACTTCAATCTTGGAAAAGCGTAAGTGTAATACTTACGTTTTTTGTGTTGGTTTGAAATGTGGATAGCAAGATGTCACAAAATGGACATGATTAATAATTATTATAGCAATATCGAAATTTGTCTAATTATAATAGGAGAATTAGAAAGGGATTTTTGAAATGGCAGAGAAAATCTTTTTACAAGGAAAATTTTTATAATATGAAATTGATAGGGTGATTTAGGTGATTAGGGAGATCAAAGTAGAAGATGCAGCATCATTTTTGCAATTAAGTAAGCAATTAGATGAAGAAACGAAGTTTATGTTATATGAACCAGGAGAAAGGAAAACTACAGCTGAGCAACAAGAAAAAATGATCCAGCGATTTATAGAAAATGAATATGCAACAATATTTGTAGCAGTTGAAGATGAGAGGATAGTAGGTTTTATATTAGTGAATGGAAATAACATTCAAAGAAAGAGGCATGTGGCAACCATTGTAATTGGTATTTTGCAAGAGTATAACGGGCGAGGTATTGGGACGAGATTGTTTAAAGAGGTTGAGAAGTGGGCAAAATTACATGATGTATGGCGTTTAGAATTAACAGTAATGGCCCACAATACAAGAGCTCAGGCACTATATAAAAAAGCTGGATTTGAGAAAGAAGGTGTCAAAAAAGCTGCTCTTATTATCGATGGAAAGGGCATCGATGAGTATGAAATGGCCAAATTATTAAAATAAGAGGTCGTTATATGAAAAAAAGATGGGCACTACTTGGTATCGTAGCGGTGATACTTATTGTTGGAGTAGCAGGAATTAATTATAAAATGTATAAGGATAAGCAGGCGCGAGAAGTAAGTGTAAATAACATATTTCCGAAAGCGAAAGAAACGATTGCTAATATGGATGGGGATATTGCGGTAATTAATAATCCGAATTCAATGCTTGTACTTGTGAATAAAAGTAGGCGTTTACCAGATGGGTATAGACCGCCAGATTTAGTTATTCCGAAAGTGCGCTACTCTAGTGAAGGTGATCAAGAAAAGAAAAAGATGAGAAAAGAGGCAGCGAGGGCGCTTGAGGATATGTTTCAGCAGGCTGACAACGAGCGTATTTTCCTTTTTGCAGTTTCTGGATTTAGATCTTTTGATCGACAAAAAGCATTAAATACGATGTATAAAAAACAAGACGGGGAAGCAAAAACAGCAATGTCTAGTGCGGTTCCTGGCACAAGTGAGCATCAAACTGGACTAGCTATGGATATTACGTCTCAATCTGCTAAATTTCAGTTAGAGACGGTTTTTGGGGAGATGAAAGAAGGTCAGTGGCTTTCTGAAAATGCCCATAAATTTGGTTTTGTGATTCGATACACAAAAGCGAAAGAAACGATTACGGGCTATCGGTATGAACCGTGGCACGTAAGGTATGTGGGAAATCCACAAGCTACATATTTGTATGATAATCAACTGACGCTTGAAGAAGTAACAGATTGAACAATTGAGGGGAGAGACGTACAATGACGATGTTATATAAGAAAAAAGTATATGCATATATTACAAGAGAAAAAGAGGGGGTTATGCAATTACTTGTTTTTAAACATCGTGATATACATGAAGCTGGTATTCAAGTGCCAGGGGGAACGGTTGATGAAGGTGAAACGCTAGAAGCTGCTATATTGCGTGAAGTACAGGAAGAATCCGGATTGCGCCATTTATGCATAGAGCGTTTCCTAGCAGATTACATTATACATGTGAAGGAAAAACAGGAATATGAAAAACGTCACTTTTTTCATGTAACTTTACTAACTGATGTAAAAGATACATGGGAGCATATAGTAAGTGCTGGTGAGAAAGATCAAGGTTTAGCGTTTAGCTACGAATGGGTTAATATTGCAAAATGCCCTGAATTAGCAGGGAAACAAGGAGAGTTTTTACACTTATTAGATGAGATATATGTAAAGTAATAAAAGAGTCTGAAGCGAAAGTTCACTCGTTTCAGACTCTTTTTATTTTTCGGGAAATTAAAGGCTTTTTGAATAGATAAATTGAATTTCTTTAAAGGAATATTAGTTTGGAATAGTTGGGGGTGAAAAGATGAAAAAGTAAGGGGTATACGCAAAAAAGTTGCTATAAGGGAGAATATAAATGGAGATTCAGTTTAATCCAGTATTAAAAAAAGAATTAACAATTCATGATATACAAACCGAAATGGAATCTGGGCAGTTAACTTCAAAGGAATTAGTGATGTATTATCTTCATAGAATCGCAAAGTATGACCAAGACGGACCGGAAATTAATTCTATTTTAGAAATCAATCCAGATGCTATTTTTATTGCAGAAGCGTTAGATTATGAAAGAAAGACAAAAGGTATAAGGGGTCCATTACATGGTATACCTGTTTTGCTTAAAGACAATATTGAAACGAATGACTCCATGCATACAAGTGCAGGTACGATTGCTCTAGAACAAAATATAAGTAGTGAAGATGCATTTCTCGTTACAAAATTACGAGAAGCCGGAGCAGTAATAATAGGAAAAACAAATATGACAGAATTAGCAAATGCAATGTCTTTTGAAATGTGGGCTGGATATAGTGCAAGAGGTGGTCAAACAATCAATCCATACGGAACAGGTAAGGATGACATGTTTGTTGGTGGCTCAAGCACAGGCTCTGCGATAGCAGTTGCTGCTAACTTTACAGTAGTATCTATTGGGACAGAAACAGACGCTTCTATTTTGAGTCCGGCTGTTCAAAACTCTGTAGTTGGCATTAAACCGACTGTCGGTTTAATTAGTCGTAGAGGAATTATTCCATTCACTTATTCGCAAGATACAGCTGGACCATTTGCTAGAACAGTAACAGATGCCACTATTTTACTAGGGAGCTTAACTGGAGTGGATGAGAAAGATGTAGCAACTCATAAAAGTGAAGGTAGGGCATATCAGGATTATACATCTTACCTGGCTGCTAATGGTTTAAATGGAGCGAAAATTGGTGTGTTTAACGATGCACCAAAAGATTATTACGAAAATGGTGAGTACGATGAAAAATTATTTAAAGAAACGATCCAAGTATTACGTAATGAAGGAGCGACAGTAGTAGAAAATATTGATATTCCTTCTTTTCATAGAGAATGGAGTTGGGGAGTTCCGCTTTATGAACTGAAGCATAGTTTAGATAACTATCTTTCTAAATTACGTTCTATTATTCCGGTACATTCTATTTCGGAGTTAATGGAGATTAATAAAAACATGGCAGAAAGAGCTTTAAAATATGGACAAACTAAGTTAGAGGGAAGAAAAGATTTTCCTAATACGTTACGAAATCCAGAATATTTAAATGCGAGATTAGAAGATATATATTTTTCTCAAGAACAAGGCATTGATTTTGCATTGGAAAAATATAATCTTGATGCGATACTGTTTCCTTCCTATATAGGTTCTACTATATGTGCGAAAGCGGGTTATCCGTCTATAGCAATACCAGCTGGGTATATGGAAAGCGGGAGACCTTTTGGAATTACGATTACAAGTACTGCCTTTAGTGAAGGGATATTAATTAAGCTAGCTTACGCTTTTGAACAGGCGACAAAACATAGAAAAATCCCAAACTTGTCATGAATAGAATAAACAAAAAGGACAGGGAATGCCTGTCCTTTTTGTTTTAGTGATTAAAGTGAAATATCGTTCTGCTCTGTTTTATGATATTTTAATAAACTAAAAGATAAACAAGCGGAACATAAAATAAGAATAGAAGCGATGATATAAATTGTACGAACACCGAACATATCAGTAATAATGCCAACGCTAAGCATAGAAAGACCAGAAGCTGTTGAAAGAAGGGCACCATGTGCTGTATACATTTTTGATAATAAAGAAGGGGCGACACTTGATTGTAAAACTGTCGTTTGAGAAATATCTCTAATTTGATAACATGGTCCCATTAGAACACATAGGAAAAGCGCAATAAATCCGCTGCTCGTCATACCATATAAAAATGTAAGAATGCTAAACATAAGAGAGCCTATCGACATGGAGCGTATTAAATTGTTTTGAATATAGGAACTCATTTTCCATGCCAATAGACCACCGATTAACGTGCCAACATAATAACTTGTATTAATATATCCCCACCATTCCTCGCCTTTATGAAGGATAGTCGTAACATATGCCATCGTAATAGCACCAATCCATATTGTCCCTGCGAAAGTTTCAATTAAGTCCATATATGTAACGGTACGGAGAGAAGGATTTTGAAATAAGAGTTTCCAACCTTCCAATAAAATAGTACTTTTGGAAGAGGGGGGATCTGCTATTCGTTCAGTATGTATGGTACGTAATGAAAAATGTAATGCAATGCATCCGAAAATCATCAAAATGTTATTAATCATGAGTGTAGAAGTAGCGCCAATGAGAAGAACGATAACACCCGTAAATGAATAAGCAACGGTTTGCACAATTTGTGTTGAAAAGGAAAAGATACTATTTACTTTTACTAATTTTTCTTTCGGTGTAAGGCGCGGAAGAATGCCGTATAATAATGGAGCACTCCACCCACTACATAATGAAATGAAAAAAATAAAAGTTAATAGAGCTATAATGTTTGTGGATAAGACCGGGAACAAAATCATTAATAATAGTAAAAAGACTGTTTTTAGCCATTGTAGCGTATATAACAACGTATAAGGTGGAAAACGATTTATCATAAGCGGTGCAGAGATGTTAGCAATTAGATTTGTGATAACTTGTAATAATGGAAAAAGAGCAGTAATAGTAGCTGATTTAGTTGCTATATAAATATGAGTTGTAATAATCATTACATATACGATGTCAGCGAGAGTAATGCATATTTTGCAACCTAAATAGTAGGTTAGTGACAGGTTTTTCAATAAGAATACCACCTCTATAAAAAAATAGTATTTAGTAATTAGAATAATTGTAATTTAAAAATTAAAATTTTAAAAGAATTTAATTTTTTGTCACTTTTTGAAAGGAATTTTCATGTATAATGAAGAATATATTGATATAGTATTATATTAATAATCATTGTAACAGTGAATATGTACAATAGCTTGTAGCAAACGCCCAAGTGTAAGAAAGGGCGGATAAACCATTCTTTTCTTCATATACATATAGAAAATGAGAAAGAAAGTGAGGGTTGCATATGGCTGCTTGGGTAATTTGGTTTATAATAGCTGGTATTTTATTTATTGCAGAAATGTTGTCGATTACATTTTACATGCTTTGGCTTGGAATTGGAGCTGTTGTCGGAGGTCTTATTGCTTTGTTTGCTCCTGATGCACTACTGTTACAAGTTACTGTTGGGGCAATTGTAAGTTTAACTTTGACATTCTTTACGAAAAGAATTTCAAAAAACTTTCGAGAAGCAAAAGGTTTTACTGATACAGTAGATATGCTTGTTGGTAAAAAAGGGATTGTTATGCAAGCGATTACAAATGAAGCGAATGGTATTGTGAAGGTGGATGGAGATACTTGGACAGCTATTGCAGATTCTTCAATTGATGCTGGAGAAAGAGTCGTTGTTATAAAGAGGCATAGTACTATATTACAAGTGAAAAAGGAGAGTGAATAAATATGGTAGCATTAACGTTAACGATTATATTCGCGCTAATTGTAGTTACATTTATCGCATTAACAATTAAAATTATTCCTCAGCAAAAAGTTGGGGTTGTTGAAAGATTTGGTAAGTTTCAACGTATAATGCACCCAGGATTAAATATTTTAATCCCGATTGTGGATCGCGTTCGTGTATATCACGATTTACGTATTCAACAAACGAATGTACCACCGCAAAAGGTAATTACGAAAGATAATGTTCAAGTAGAAATAGATACAATTATTTTCTATCAAATTGTTGAACCAGAACTTGCGACATATGGTATTTCAAACTATGAATATGGTGTGCGTAATATTACTTCAGCAACGATGCGTCAAATCATCGGTAAAATGGAACTGGATGAAACGTTATCTGGTCGTGAAAAAATTTCAACAGAAATCCGCTTAGCGCTTGATGAAGCAACAGAAAAATGGGGCGTACGTATTGAACGTGTCGAAGTTGTTGATATTAACCCGCCAAAAGATGTGCAAGCATCAATGGAAAAACAAATGAAGGCTGAGCGTAATAAACGTGCAATTATTTTAGAAGCTGAAGCAGCAAAACAAGATAAAGTTCTTCGTGCTGAAGGGGAAAAGCAAAGTAAAATCTTGATGGCTGAAGGGGATAAAGAAGCGCGTATTCGCGAAGCCGAAGGTATAAGAGAAGCAAAAGAATTAGAGGCACAAGGGGAAGCTCGAGCAATTGAAGAAATCGCAAAAGCAGAACAAAACCGTATTGAATTGCTTCGTGAAGCGAATTTGGATGAGCGCATACTTGCTTACAAATCATTCGAATCATTAGCTGAAGTTGCAAAAGGACCAGCAAATAAAGTCTTTATTCCGTCTAATGCAATTGAAACACTTGGTACTCTTGGGGCAATTGGAGAAATATTTAAAGAAAAACAAGCGAAGAAACTACCTTCAAATGATACAGAAAAAGAACAATAAAAGTGAGGAAGAGAAATGGGATACCATTTCTCTTTTTTGTGCGTATATTCCGAAAAGCTTGTACATATCCATGTATAAAGAAGGTGATGCAGTGAAAAAGTATGCAACTCGAATACATGGGAAGAAACTAATTTCGTTACTCCTTTTATATGCGCTAATAGTAATTATAATAGCGTCGATTTTGACGTCACTTTTACATACAATGAAATCGAATTATGCAAATCAATGGTTTGGAAAAGTATCGATGCAAGGTTTTGTTCAAATGATAGAAAGTGAGAATCGCTATTACGGATTTGATTATTTTAAGCAGAATAAAAGAGAGTCAGTTGGGAATTTAATGTTCTCTATTGCGACAGATTTGAAAATTAAAGATTTAAGAACATTCGTCGGTAAAGAAGTACCTGGTATGTCAAAGTATTATTCTAATATTATCGTAGCTGGGGAAGGGACAAACTTGACGAATATCCCAAATGAATCTAGTGTACCGATTGAAGAAGTAACGAAAGAACGGGAAGTAGCAAAAGATAAAGTTACAGAAGCGGAAAAGAATAATCCGGTTCAGAAAAAGAACGGAGCGAAAAAAGGTGAAAGTGCAGTATATATTTATCATACACATAGCTGGGAATCCTTCTTTCCATTATTACCAGGGGCAACTGATCCATCTAGCCCAGATGTAAATGTGTCCTTACTAGGAAAACGTATGAAGGAACAACTTGAGGGGCAAGGAATTCCAGTAATTCACGATAAAACGAATATGGGTGATTTATTAGCGAGTAAAAAGTGGGTATGGTATCAGTCATATAAAGCATCTCATGAATATGTAAAAGGGGCATTAGCACAAAATAATAAAATTGCGTTTCCGATTGATATACATCGTGATGATCAGCGTAAGAAGGTAACAACAAAAGTAATTAACGGGAAATCGTATGCAAGATTATATTTTATTATTGGGATGGAAAATGAAGGCCGTGCTGAAAATGAAAAAATTGCAAGAGCCATCAATAGTTATTTAGATGAAAACTATTACGGTTTAAGTAGAGGGATTTTTCCAAAGTATAAAAAAGATGGAAATGGCGTTTATAACCAAGATTTATCGAAAAATGCGATGTTAATTGAAGTTGGTGGTGTTGATAATACGTTAGATGAATTATATAACACAATTGATGTGTTAACAGAAGCGTTTAGTAAATATTATTGGAATGATGCGGAAAAAGTGAATGGATGAGGGACGGGAGACCGTTCCTTTTTTATTTTGAAATCTTAAAATGTGATATAATGGAATTTTATGAATGTTAAATAAAGGGAGAGAGAAACATGCAAATACTACTAATACGCCACGGAGAATCAGAAGCTGATATTTTACATGTACATGAAGGCCGTGCTGATTTTGAGTTGACTGACAAAGGGAGACAACAAGTACAAAGACTTGTACAGAAAGTGAAAAAAGATTTTTCACCAGATTTCATTTGGGCAAGTACATTAAAACGCGCTCGTGAAACGGGTGAAACATTAGCAGAAGCAATTGGTTGTCCAATTCAATTAGAAGAGGAATTAATGGAGTTTAATAATGGAATACAAGCTGGCTTATCATTTGAAGAAGCAAAGAAATATCCAGAGCCAAAATTTCTTCATGACCGTTTTGAAAACGGAGAGTCATTTATTGAGTTTCGAATGAGAATAGAAGGGATTTTTTCTAAAATTGTGACAGAGAATACATATAATCGAATTGCGATTGTTGCCCATGGAGGCGTAATTAATAGTCTATTACGTGCATTTTTCAATATGCCAATTTCAATGGACTACTATTTCAAAATGGGAGATACGGGAATAAGTTTAATTGAAATTGAGGGTGAACAAAAAACGGTACATTTCATTAATGATACGAATCATTTGGACGGGATGTAAAGACTTATGTACAAAGTTGCATTTTTTGATGTTGACGGTACGCTTTTAAGCGAGATTGATAGAAGTATGCACGAAAGTACAAAAGAAGCGGTACAAAGATTAATAGATAAGGGGATTCACGTAGTTGTTACAACTGGAAGACCATATAGTTTATGCTCACAATTTAAGGAACTAGGCATAAATACGTTTATTTCAGCAAATGGTGCACATATAAAATGTAGGGAAGAAGTTATACATAAATCAGTACTTTCAAGCGAAATCGTTCATGATATTTCAAATTTTGCTGAATTACATGGTCACAGTGTTTCTTAATGTGATTATAACAGGGTTTTTAAACCCTGTGGCAACATTTTGGTACCTTTTTTACTAAATCTTCTTCTATAAATGCAATTACTTCTGCTTGTTTTGAAGGGTATAGGTGGCTATACGTATTTAGGGTTGTAGCCACATCTGAATGACCAAGACGTTGTGCTACTATAAGTGGACTTACACCCTTGTTAATTAGATATGATGCATGGGAATGCCTAAATTCATGTAACAAAATTCTTTTAACACCAGCGTTAAGTACATAGTTTGTATACTTTCTATCGAGAGTGCTTGCTGATATGCTAGTATAAAATTCGCCAAACACAACGTAATTAATTTTGATAGGTGATTTTACTGTAGCATGCTCTTTTAAATTTTTCAATAAATCGATTACAAGAGATGGTAACATAATAATTCTATTTGAGGATTTTGTTTTTGGTTTTGTAATTTTTCTGTTAAACTCTGTTTTATTTATATTTATTGTTTTTTCTTCAAAATTGATATCTTCCCAAGTTAAAGCTAGTAGCTCCCCTTTTCTAGCACCGCTATAATAAAGTGTCGAGAAAAAAGTTTTATATAATAAATCGTCTACACTATCAATAAATTGATGAAATTCATCAAACTCCCAAAAATTCATTCGTTTATTCGATTCCTTTTCGAAATTTCCAGCAATGCGTGCAGGATTGTTTGTTAATCCATGAAATTTAATTGCGAAGTTGAATATGGAAGAGAGTACAGTATGAATTTTTTTTAAATGGTCTGCGGAATAGTTGTTAATAATTTTATTTTGATAATGCATAATGTGTTTGGCCGTAATCTGGTCAATTTTGATTTTGTTAAATTCTTGTATTAAATGATTGTATATTATATTTCTTATAACGTTTATTGATGTGTGCTTTCGTCTTTGGCAATACCAATCAAAATAACTATCTGCAACTTGAGCAAATGTTAAGTTTGAATTTGTTTCTTTTTCAACTAACATTTTAGCTTCAGCTTCACGAGCTTCCTTTTTTGTTTTAAACCCACGACGTTTCACTTGTTTTTGAGTGCCATCAAACTGACGGACTCTGACGACGAAGAAATATGTTCCTCGTTCTTTATCTTTGTAAATCACCATAAGAATCCCTCCTGTATAAATAAAGATCTATAATTCAATTTATTGAGTAGATTATAACTTGTTTGTTACCAAAAGAAAAGACGCTCAAAATGAATTGAGCGTCTTACTTTGACTTGAACCACTTTAATTTTAATAACATATAACTTAAAAACTCCCCACTAATAATAGTGGAGAAGATTGGTAGGGAAACCAATCAGGATGATACAAGTAAGGATAAAATCATAGTAACATAATAATGTCTTGACGCATATTGAGAAATTCAAACATTTACTTCTTGTCATATTATAATATATTTTCAAATTGGTGGGGTGAAATTGTTAAAAAATGGCTGGTTTCTACATGGGTTTTAGCAGAATATATTGAAAAATGAACTAATGCTCATTACGAATATAAAACATATGAAACTGCATTCAAATATTTTCAACATTTTTCTCAGAAGTTATATTGAGAAATAAATTTTAGTGTGGAATAGAATATGAGCCCATGCTAAAATTAGCTCTGTATACAGTAAATAGGTTTCTGTAGAATTAATAGACAGAATAATCGTAAAAAACAAAATAAATAAAAGCATAAAAACTCGCAGAGCGTGTGTAAGAGGTACAACTAACAAAGCCTTTCACACTGTTCATCCTAGCTACCTTAGGACAAACATTTGCATCATACGAGTTCTTCGTCAGTGTAACACACACCTAGTAATTTTAAAATGTGTTCTGAGTTGAGAAAATTAAGGGGGCTTTTTATGTTACCGGATGGGGGGAAGAATACTTTGAAGCCGCTACACGTTGAAATTTGTGAATTAATTGACAATAGCCCAGAGCTAACATATGGGGGTGTTGCTGAGGCTATTGGAGTAAGTCCTCAATATATGTCTAAGTTCAAAAAAAGTGGGACAATTAGTTTTTGTAGTCTCTTGAAATTGTCGCAAGTATTAACGTTGCCGGATGAAAACTACAAAACTATAATGCGTGATTTCTGCTTGAAAGTTGATACAACAGAACTAATCAAACAAAGCTTTGAGTACGCTTCGATTACTAGGGATATTGAATTGTTAAAACGTTTGATAGGAAAATATCGAAAAGATAAAGGAAGTATTCAGGAGTTTGTGGATGTTTACGAAATACTGTATCAATACATGCTAAGGCAGATTGATGGGGAATCACTGATTGAAGAAATAAATAACTTACGACAACCTACAGATTGTTGTTTGCGAATATTAATTAGCATTATGAAATGCTATGGTTACTATTTTTCTAAAGAGTTTCCAATGATGATTGGGCTTGGCAAAGAAATAGAGCAGAGACTCAAACAGTTAAGTGGTGGACGTAAGGATTTTCTCCAGCATTGCTATTTTTATAAGGTATACGAAGTCTTAGCACCTGTACATCTACGATCAAATAATAGAGATATGGCAAGAAAATATGCTTCTATTATTAAAAATGCAAACGTTGGTATCAAAGCTATTTCAGATGCATCATATATAATTGGCATGTCTTATTTACTTGAAAATAAACAGAAATGTTTATCAATGGTAAAAGAATCATATAATTTATCTAAACGGATTGGTGATCAGGGCTACGAGAATGAGGCGTTTTATAATATGAAAATGGTAGAAATGTATTATGCTGCGGAAACAGACGGGACGGCTAGTGTATTGGCTGACGTCGACAAATATGCTCAAGTTTTTTATCAAAAAGAAAAGGAAGACTTTATTGTGTTATTTAAGGCAATGCAAGATATGTCTAATGAAAGCTTACATAAATGTCTTCAGCAATTCTTTACTCAAGGCAATTACTTTTTTTCCAGTCTAAGCGCAAGAGAATTATATAAGAGAGGGGAAGATTCTGCTATAATTAAGTGGATGATGGATTATAAACAAGAAGTGGGAGGGAATGAAGTTGAAGAAGAGAATATTGATATTTTCAGTGATGTTAACTTTAATGATGATGCCATTTGTCCCTAATAAGGGATTAGAAGGAAAGGTTTTGGATAAATACACTAATTATATGGATGTTAGACCAGGCGGTTGAATTATATGGACCCACTTAGTGAAGTTGAAAAAGTGGGTCTTTTTTATTTGTCAATATATTTTGCTAAAAAAAAGCATTTTGTTTTTTGGCTAGTCTTGAGACATCTATAAAAATTAGTAATAAAATTATAAAAAAGGTGCTAATTTACAATGGGTGATGAGATTATTACTTATAGGAGAGATTAGACAAATGAACAAGATAAATGTTAAAAAAATTAAACAGGAAAACACTGAAGATAAAATTAAAAAGATGTTAATGTTAGAACAAATTTTTAGTGAGGATGAAGAATACATACTTGCAGTTAGTAAAATTAAAGCCATGATTAATAATAATTAATCATGGCTTTTTTCGTGTATTTTAATTAAATCATCAATTAATTTTATAATGTTTTGTTTTGTTTCTTGCGGCATATTGTCTAGACGTTTCATGAGATGAGCAGTTTCCGAATTTATTTTTTCTGTTTCAAGTGAAAAGTCGGTTTGCATACCCAATAAATAGTCGATAGAGACGCCTAAGACATTAGCTATTTTATAAGTGTTCTCTCGTGAAGGGCTCTTTCTATTGGTTTCGTATAAGGAAATCGCAGACCTATTTACATTTAAAGCTTCCGCTAGTTCTTTTTGTGATATGTTCTTTTTCGTACGAATAGACTTTATACGCTCTCCTAACGTTACCATTACTAACACCCTCCGGTTAACTGAATTAAACTTTTCTATTGATTATGATAACTAAAAAAGTATAACAAAGCAATGTTTTTTAAAGAACAAGATATTAAAAAAAGATAAAAAGGGTTTACAAAGAAAATATATTTAGTGTATGATGTTAACACAGGTAACAGATGGAGGGCGAAAATGAAAAAATTTAATGGGAAGAAACTGTCTTTATTAAGAAAAAATAAGGGGTTTTCACAGAGGGAATTGGCTCAATTATTAAACTGTAGTCATTCTTTAGTTAATTTAATGGAAAACGGAAAAATCCAGCCAACAACCTCAAAATTATTAGGGATATCGGAAGTTTTTAAAATTCCAATGGATGATTTATTCATCGATTTTTTTTAACTGACATGTTAACAGTGTTAACTTTATGTTGGATTATGATTGAAAACTAATTTAATTAGAAAAGGAATGATATCCATGCACAAAAACTTATTTATTGCTCGAAAAGAGCGACGTATGACGCAAGAAACAATTGCAAATTTAATCCATATTTCACCGAGAACATATTTTGCTAAGGAACACGGTAAAAGTGATTTCACCCTAAAAGAAGCTCAGAAACTAGCAAAATACTTCAAAACAACAGTGGACGAGCTGTTTGAAAAATAAACAGAAAAGGTGGGAGGAGCATTTATGAAAAATGGTAAAAGACCAACCAAGAGAGAAAAGATACATATCAATTCATATAATTTAAATCCTGATAATTGGCTAATCTTTAAGAAAGTAGATGATGAATTACATTTAGTACATCGTCATACGAACTCAATACGAATCATTCCAAGTGCATAGGGTGGTGGACTGGACAAGCATTATTAAAATTTAGGAGGGCTTTACATGGATGGATTAACAGTAGCAAACGAACTGGTATTTGAAAGTAATGGTGAGGTAGTAACGGATAGTTTGACAATTGCTGAGATTTTCGGTAAACGACACGATAATGTTATATCAGATATTAAACTTCAAATGGATTATGCAGGAGCAGAATTCTCACTCCTAAATTTTGAGGAGTCAACTTACACAAATGAACGTGGTCGAATATATCCCAAGTACAATTTAACAGAAGAAGCATTTACATTAGTTGTTTTTGGGTACAACACGAAAGAAGCAGTGCAAACAAAAATTCGATTTATACAAGAATTTAAACGTATGAAGGAATACATCAAAAAACAGCAACATGTACCTACAGATCCCATGAGTATTTTAAAGCTTACTTTTGAAGCGCTAGAAGGGCAAAAGCAAGAACTCCAGCACATCAAATCAGATGTCAAAGACTTACGAGAAAATGCGCCGTTATTTGCTGTAGAATGCGATGAAATATCAAATGCAGTCAAGCGTCATGGCGTTGCGCTATTAGGTGGTAAACAGTCTAATGCGTACCAACATGCGGGGATTAGAGGTAAGGTCTACCGTGATATCTATAATCAGTTATATCGTGAATTTGGAGTAACAAGCCATAAAGCAATTAAACGTGGTCATTTGGCACTCGCAACAAAGATTGTTGGAGAGTATACGTTACCTATTGTGCTGAGTGAGAAAATTAATATAGTAAACTCTCAAATTAAGTTCTCTGAGATGTAAAAAAGTTGGAAGGAGGAAATAACTATGATGGAAGAAAGTGTTTTTTCAGTATGTATCACTGGGTTTCTGATCTGTGGGCTTTTGCTTGTTGTTTATGCACTCGATAAACCAATTAAAGAATTTACAAAAGATGTGGAATGAATTTGAGAGGAGAAAGCGCTATGACGTTATCAGTTTTAAAGAAAGATGTACAGAAAAAACAAATACTAGATGAATTCTTGCAGCATTGTGAAAAGAAACAAATAGAGGCGATTCAAAAGAATGATCCATTGTTACTTTGCATTTGGATTAAAGAAGCACGATTGGCTCGACGGGAGCTTATAGCGCTATACCGTGAGAAAGAAAAATATGATAACCAACTTGAACAGGATCGTAAAAGCATTTTAGGGATTGTGGAACATTTAAGAAGTAGAGGCATCAATGCTTCAGCCGTGGAGAGGGTACATTGTATAGCAAACTATTATATTTAAAAACAAGAAGGGATGGTAAAAGAAAATGACAGCAGAAGAATTATTTGAAGAAAAGAAATATTTAGTGATTGCAGCGATCAAGCAACAATTTGGAAGTATCGCAAGAGCTGGGCAGATTGCAGAAATAAACAATATGGATTTGGATGATTTAATACAAGTTGGCCATCTGTATTTATGGGAGCATTGTATGAATTATGATCCAGAGAGAGTAGATACATTCAGTGCATACGTGATGAAAGGCATGAAATGGGCAATGAGTGATGAGCTTCACTTGAAAGGGACGCCTTTTAAGATAAGCAGACGAGTTGGTCATGAGGAACGGAATAAAATGAATATTCATTCGATTGATTTGCATCGAGATGAGGAAACAGTAAAAGAATTTTATGCAGTATCTCCTATTGATGTGGAAAAAGAAGCGATATTATCCATTGAATTTGAAGAAGTGACGAGTGTACTTGAAGAACAAGAAAAGTCAATTATTCTGCACGTCGGTGAAGGGTATACCACAGAAGAAATAGCTAGAAAATTAGAGATGAAAAAATCTACTGTTCAAACAAGAAAGACACGGGCATTTTTAAAGATGAATCCAGCTTATAAGCCAATCAAACAAAAATCCTTTTTCTTGGGGAAAAGAATGATAAAGAGAAACCACCAGTTGGGGCTGGTGATCTAATAGAAACACATGTGATGTCATCATAACACATGTTGCGTACGAGATGCAAAAAAAGACCTGTTATAGCAGGTCAAAAGTCAGGGTATTTCGTGAAAGAATATAACTTATTCATCATTCTAACAGGAAAAAGTGAAAAATAAAAGATTGAAAATAAAAAAAATAAATCTTTTTGTTGAGAAATATCAAATACCCTAGCAGTAAAGATATATTGAAAAAATGTTAGATAGAGAAGGGTGACTGGAATGAATACCAATGTAATAAAAGTCGCAAGAATAAACCTGCAAGGTAACACTTTAGACCAGGGCTGGTTTAAGTACCTTACTTTAGAAAATGGCAAGCCCTATATGGTTGCAATTACAATACTTAGCGAAATTTTTTATTGGTATAAACCAACTGAAATAAAGGATGAAAGAACAAATGAAATCCAATATAAACAAAAATTTAAAGCAGACAAACTTCAAAAAAGTTATCAACAATTGGCTGATTCATTTGGTTTTACCAAAAGACAAGTACAAGAAGCATGCAAATACTTAGTAAAAAGAGAATTAATTGCAATTGAATTTCGTACGATCATAGTTAACGGAACTAGGCATAACAACGTTATGTATGTGGAACCAATTGTGAAGAACATCGAAAAAGTTTCTATCTTATATCAAGACCCTATCACGCTAGAAAGTGACACCCTCCCACATTCTAATGAGAGAGGCTCCCACACTAAAACGGAGGAGGCTCCTACATTGAAACGTGGGACAAATACAAAGATTACTACAGAGAATACTACAGAGATTACTACAAATAAAAAGACTTCTTGTCACAAGTTTGAAACTTGCGACATGGAGCATGCCAAATTGTTATTCCAGTTAATTTTAGAAACCAATCCAGAACATAAAGAGCCGAACTTCGAGAAGTGGGCCAATGAATTCCGCTTAATTCGCGAAAGAGACAAGAAAACAAATCAACAAATTGTGTATCTCTTGGAATGGTCTCAGGATCATTCCTTCTGGAAAAAGAATATATTGTCACCTAGTAAGTTGAGAAAGCAATGGGACAGGCTAGTGATTGAAGCCAAAGAAGAACACGAGGTGAAGAAAAATGAGCAGATTCGCAAGCATAGCGGAAGTCATGGCAGATTTGCAAAAGAGGGCTATGAAAAATTGCCAGAACCAACAAAAAAGTGGAGAGAACTTACAGACAAGGAACGAGAGGAATCACAACAAGAATATGAAAATAACATTGAATGGCTCGGAGAAGACGCTTAATGATACCTGTCCGTTATGCAGTGGAACGGGAATGATCTTAAATGGATGGACAGGTAGAATGTGTGATTGCCAAAAGAAACAATCTGAAATAGCAAGGTTGAAAAATGCAATGATACCAGAAGAATTTGAAGAAGCACGTTTTAAAAATTATATTCGTCATACCGATATGCAAAAGAAAATGTTTAACAGCATGATGGAATACTTAAAAAAGTTTAATGAAATCAGGGATACGAAGCGCAATAGCTTTGGATATATCGCTACATATGGCGAGGGAAGGTTAAAAGCCTTATCCATCAATGAACGGGTTGAGAAAATGAAACTTCACAACAATTACGGATTAGGTAAAACGCATCTACAAATAGCAGCTGCTAGATGGATTATACAAAATGTTCAAACTGTAAATAAAGACATTGTAAATGCACAACCGAGAGGGTGCAGAGTAGTTTGTATAAGTGATGTCACTTTTATGACAGAGATTATGTCGGCAAAGCGTGATGATAAAAAGGAGTACTTTGAAAAGCTCCATACAGTCGTAGAGTATGCGGATGTGCTGGTTTGGGATGATCTAGGTAAGAGCAAACATACAGAATCTCGTGAAGAAATGTACTACGAAATCATTAATGAGCGATATAAGCGTAAAGCGCCCATCATTTTTAGCTCAAATGAAGATGAATATACCTTACCTGAAAAAATTGGGTTTGCAGCTGCTGATAGATTGCTAGGGATGGCAAATGACTATTTGATTGAAGTCGAGGGAGAAAGTTATAGACGGTAAAGGGGAGAAATCAATCATTTTGTGGGAATGGAGTTGAGTGTATGGAACAATTAACCTTTGAAGATATCGTAGGAAACATGGATTATACAGCGCATAGTACGGCTGAGAAATTCCTCTCTAATCATTCAGTAACACCTACCTATGCAGTAGAATTTTTTGACCGAGATGAAAAACAGAAGTTACGTTGGTTTGAAGTGAATACAGAGGCTGAAGCAAAAGAAAAAGCAGTAGAAACATACGGGAGAATTCAAATCATTAAAGTATATGTGTCCAATCGAACATTGAAAGAAATTATGGAGCTGGACTAAGGGCATTTTTATCAAGAGAGCACAGGAATTTCCTAAAATGGACAAGCCAATGCAAAGGAGAACAGACATAGATGAAAAGAGAAATAGACATGAAAATAAACGGGATCTACATTGTGGTGGATGGAAAAATCAACTTCGAAGAACCCCCAAAGAGCGGCTACGGACAGCAAGTCTTATATTGGGTAAAGGGAAAAGTGTCTCATACACAAACAACGATTACGAATAAGTTCAAATAAAATTATGCTATTCAAAGGTAATCCTGTAATTAAAGACTCTACTCTCAAAAGGGTGAGAGTAGAGTCAGTGGATGCAGTTACTGAGTGCACGGGATGGTGAACATCAGCAACTACATAATAGCATGAGTATTCAGAAAAAACATCGAGTAAATATTTCCGATTTTTCAAATGATAGTCAACCGGAATGAAATAAAATTTGAAATTTATAGAAAAAGGAATAAGAGATATAATACACAATTGTTAAATATGATGTGCAACTATGGTGTAGTGAAAGTGAAAAAGCATGAATACATGGGAGTGATTTAATTGAGATTGAAAGATATAAGTGCAAATTTAAATGGAACAAAAGTAGAAGGGAATATTGAAGAAGGGAAAGTGCTGATAATAATTCTAGATGGAAATCAAGGGAAAGTTAAGGTTTGTGAAGCAGTAGAGCATGGATTAACTATAATTGAAACGGTAAAAGGGCATGCTAAAAAAGTAAAATTTGAAGAGAGTGAATTAATTTAATTTTTTATATTAAAAAACAATATACTTGACAAATAACCTCTAAAAAGGCAATAATTTTACGTACAAACAATATGGAGGTTAAAAAATGGATGTATTGGATACAATAAATTTTAGTGATGAGGTTAAATCGGGACTTGTTGAGTCTATAGTAAAAGGTCTAGATAAGTTTAGAGAACATGCTATTAAAGTTCAGGGAAATGCAACGAACAATCATTTTCCAGATTTAAGAGGAGATGAAATTAACGAATGTATTAAAAATTTTGTTTTGAGTAATCCACATTTGTCTCTGAAGCAAGAAGTTGTGAGGTCTGGGCGAAATTGGAGAAAACATATTAAAGTTATTGTGAATGATACGTTAGTAATCTTTAAAAAAGTAGGTAAGGTTGATAAAGAGAAGTTACCATGGAAAGCAAAAGAAATTTTTGATGAAGAAGAGGTATCTGAATATATCCAACCGTATGCATCTGTCAATAAAAAATACAGAGAAAACGATTTAACACAATTAAAATTCAATTTAGATGACGATAAGCCTCCACATTTAGAAGTAGATCCAATTGTTCAAAATGAATACTCAACATTTGCTGTTGTTACATATGAGCTAGCTGAAGATAATGAATTAGTGAATATAGCCATAGGAGTACCTAGTGACAATGTAAATTCTTGGCTTGAATATGAGTTATGGAGTGAATTTATTACTGTGTCGCATAAGCATGCTACACAAGCCCCTGACAGTGATGATGATGCAGAAACTCCTAACTATGACTTGACGCTTAGAGAAGACATTAAGGAAGATGAAAAATAACAGGAACTAGTTACTCTGTGGAGATAAAGGAGTAATTATAATGATAGTGGGAAGACGGTCTAAGCAAATTAATCCTCAAAGAATAAAAGCAGCAAGAACATTTTCCGGTTTAACGATTGCAGAGTTAGCTGAAAAAATTGGTGTAAGTAGACAAGCTATCTCACAATATGAACAAGGGAAAAATCCACCTAGCTTAGAAGTTTTAATGAAGATAATTAATGTGCTCCAGTTTCCAAGAGAATTTTTTTATAGTGAAGAGCCTAATCTTGAAAATAAGGGATGTACTTTTTTTCGTTCCTCTAGTTCAACTTTAAAAAAGGAAAAAGAAGCACAAAAACAGCGTGTTAATTTAATATTTCATATTCAACAGTATCTGGGGAAGTATGTAAATTTCCCTAAATTAAATTTGCCTAATTTAAAAGAGTTTTATGATTTAGAATGGACTGTTAAAAATATTGAAAAGCTAGCCAAAATGGTAAGAGAGTATTGGGGGCTAGGAGAAGAGCCTATAAAAAACATGGTGTATCTTTTAGAGAAAAATGGGATTTTCCTTACTACTGTGACTACTGGTGAACAAAAAATCGATGCTTTTTGTCAAAAACGAATTGTTATGAATAACGATTATTATTTTATCGTACTTGGAAATGATAAGGTATCTGCTGTTAGAAGGCAATTCGATGCGGCCCATGAATTAGGACATATATTGATGCATTCCTGGATAACTGATGAGGCAGAATTAAGTAACGATGAGTGGAGAGAAATAGAACGACAGGCAGATTATTTTGCTGCAGCATTTTTGTTACCTAAAGAAGCGTTCACTAAGTCTCTTTATACAAATAAACTCGATGAATTCATTCAATTAAAAAAGTATTGGATGACATCAATTGGAGCAATGGTAGTAAGAAGTTATCATTTGGGAATAATTAATCATAATCAATATAGTTATCTGCAAAAACAGATGTCGAGAAAAGGGATGCGAAAGCAAGAGCCTTTAGATGACGTATTGAAAAGAGTTACACCATCTTTATTTAAGCAAACAATTCAACTGTTGATAGAAAATAGAATTTTAACAGCAGAAAAAATAACATCCGATTTAAAGATGTTTCCGCATAAAATTGAAGAACTCGTTAATCTACCATCAGGTATATTAGCCTTAAATAATGAAAAAAAAGAAGATATTGTTATTACCTTGCGTTCGAATAATGTCCAAGATAGGAAAGCCTGAGGACACTAAATAAGTGCATAAAGCACTCATTTAGTGTCTTTTTTATTTGAGAAAAATGTAAAAGGACGCTTTAATTGTGTTTGATTTATAGAAGTGAATCATTATTATTAATTGGCTAAAAGACTATCGGAAATTAGAAAAAGACATTGGTTATTTGGAGTACAATTCGGAAATAACAAAACGCAACAAAATAGTTATTTGGGAAGAATGGGGAAGGTAATGAATACACAGGGACGTTTGAACTAAAGAGCGACTTGAAAAGTGCTCCTGATACCTAATCATAATGAAAATAACGAGCTCATATAGGAAGGGAAGCATTTATAGAAATCATGAATCATCATGTTCCAGCTTAGATTTCTCGGCTGGAGGAATAAAATGATCACGGAAAAAATTTTGATAAATCATACAGCTTATAAATGTAATATAAAACACTGCACAAAAGAAGATTAGAATGTATTTAAATGCCTTTTTCATATTATTACCGCCCTAAAAGAGAATTACTTGGATTTTAATATGATATGTAAAAAAGTTACGGTTATACAACGGAAGAATAGATCGCGAAATTAAAACAAAATCGTTATTTGAAAAGGAGAATGAAAAATGAATGCAATTACTATTAAATTTGGACAAGGTACAGCAGCTTGGAAGGATACGCAAGAAGTATTGAAAATTCTACAAGAAAAAGGTTACAAAGTACAACCCTATGAAGAAATCGGAACGGTTAATTTGACTAAGGAAATTAAAATGGAAGAAATATTAGTACAAGGCAATATTACAGAAGATCTAAAAAGATTAGGTGTAGAAGCTACATGTACTTATGGTTATGAAGAAACATTGTATCAAGTATACGAGGTTTCAGATGAAGATTTCAAAAAGATGAGTGATGATGCAAGTACAAGAAGTATGGACGACGGTAACTGGAAAGATGGTGGATGGCGCTGGTGTGAAGGGAGTAATCAAGGAGAGCCAAATGCGACACTAGTCGTTAAGGGTAAGGAATTACGTTGCTGGGCAGAACCAGTTGAAGAGGAAGAACCTTATTACAGCGACTATATAGATTTACTGGAATATCTCGAAATGGAAAAAGGTTGTTCTTCTTTCAAAAATGTGTGTGCGTTAGCTAAAGACTTAGCAAAATACAACAATATGACAATGTCTGAATTATTCAGAAAGTATCAAGGGTGGGATAAAGAAAACTAAACCAAAACCAAAACGCTATTTGATCCATTATTTTATAAATAAAAAGAGCACATTAATATATGTGCTCTAGGTAAAGATCTTTAAAAGAGGAGTTTTAAAGAATTTAAATTGTCAATATACTATATGCTTGTCTTTAAAAAGTGTGACTGAAATAAAACCCTCATTTTAGAAAAAAGGGGAGTTGGAACGTGAGCCCAAAAGTGTACGCCGTTTATAAAGGTGAATCACTAATATGTATTGGAACTGTAAAGGAGTGCGCTCAACATTTGGGAGTACTTCCTAAGACAGTATATTATTACAAATCATCATCTTATAAAAAAAGAGTGGCTATTAGAAAGAACGCTCGTAATTATTTAACTGTTATAGCGTTAGAAGAAGATTAACATAAAATTTAATTTTGTAGAAAATTAACAAAATAAAACGAGCACTTGTGCCAGAGTGCTCGTTTCATAAGATGACGTCATTCATTATGTTATGTTTGTGAGTCATGAACAATTAAATGAGTCGAAAAGTAAGGTTCGAAATAGTTTATGTACTGTTAGTAAATAGGTGCCTGTATTAAAAAAAGCAGCTAGCAAAAAGCTAACTGCTCTCTAAAAACTTGTTGAAAAGGTACTACCTTTGGGTAAGGTAGGTTGCAATTAGTATTGACGGATTATTGAGCTTTATTCAGAAGGGAATGAAATGTTGTGAGTAATTTTAATGGAGAAAAGTTAACAGAACTTCGGCATTTATTCGGAATGACTCAAGGACAAGCTGCTGAATTGTTAGAGGTTGATACCCAGGGATTGATTGAAATAGAACGTTCAAGAATTAATCCAACATTTAATCAAATACAAGTACTATGCAGAACATTTCATGTTAAACCAAAGTATTTTTATAGCGAGTCATTTGTAACTAATAGGGTGAATCCAAATTATATTTCTTTTCGAAATTAATAAAAGTGGGAGGTAGAAGGAAATGATTAAAGGCGAATTAGTTTTAATGCAAAGAGAAGACGGTGGCTTACAGTACAGGGATGATCTAAGCAAGATGTGGTGCGCTTGTGGTAAACCAGCAAACAATCACTTTCCAGAAGAAGAAGGACATTGGAAGTTCCAGTGTGAGAAATGCGCTCATGGAGGAGAAAAGGAATGATGGAAATTAAACTTGGTATAGATAAAGAAGCTTGGGGCGTTATGTTTGGCTTTTACATCCCGGAAAGAACTGTAGGGCTACATGTATTGTGTTTCTATTGCAACGTCAAGTTTTGAACAAAATAATCCTTTGATGGAGAAAAGAGCTTAAAAAACAGGGACAATTCACGTTTAGATTATTTTTGAATGTAATGGGTATTAAAAGTGTTAAAATGCTTCAGAATGGAAAAGAGAGGCATTTAAATGAAGGGGTGAGAGAATTGGCGAGTATAAAGAAAAGGAAAGTGAAAAAAGCAATTGCGCGTCGTTCGAAAATTATAGAAGGTGCTGAGAAAGAAAGGGTTAAAAAAGCTTGGAGAAATATTTTTTTGCAGGCTGGTATTTTGAAGTGAAAAGAAATTGAATAGGGTCCGGCTAGAAAACTAGAGGACACCAATTTTTAGAGCAGCAATTAAGCTGTTTTAAGAAATGGTGTCCTCTTTCTTATTTTGTGAGGGGGGTGGAAAAAATGAAAGCACTAAGAGATCAATTACGTGAATGGGAAAAACAAACGAAACAAACAAAAAAGAAAAAAACAAAAGAGAATTTTAGCACTCGTGAAATTGAGGATTTAATGGGGATGCATAGACCTTGTTATGAGCGTAGACGTGGAGCGTTAAGACAAAAGTAATAAAAAATAAAAGGAGTGGTCTGGAATGACTAAGCAATTATCTTTCTTACCAAAAATCGATAGAGCAGCAACACAAGAGAAATTAGAGGGTATTTTGGAAAGTGTACGTATATATAAGCAATTTGGAATGATGCGTAAGGAAATGAAAGTCACTCCTTCTTATGAAAGGAGAGAGCATGGTCCTACACATGCAGTTGGCAAACCATTAGAAGATGTAGCAATCTCTAATATTCAACAAAGCAAGCGTGAAGAATGGTTAGAGAAAATGGCATTTCGAGTTGAACAAGCATTAAGTCGATTCGGAAACAGTACAGCTGGAAAAAATCAGAGGGACATTATAGTTAAACGATATTTAGAAGATGAAGATGTATGCGATTATATGGTGTATAACGAAATCGGCATGAGTGAACGTACGTATCGACGTGTGAAAGCTAGAGCGTTTTATAAACTAGCTTTTGCTCTTAGATTAGAAGTTTATGAGATAGAGAATCAATACGGGGGTGATGACCTATGAATTTTGTCCAGCCCATACGGGATCCAGAGCAAATACAACAAATCAAAGAATATTTAAAAGAAAAGAATGAGCGTAACTATATTCTGTTTGTAATGGGAATCAATACAGGGTTACGCATAAGCGACATTCTAAAACTGAAGGTAGGAGATGTACAAGGAAGTCACATTTCAATGCGTGAAATGAAGACAGGGAAGCAAAAACGTATTCAAATTACCTCATCTTTAAAAAGAGAGCTGAGGTGGTTTAACGAAGGAAGAGACGTTGGAGAATATTTATTGAAGAGTAGGAAAGGGAAAAATCGTCCGATTGGCCGTAGTATGGCATATAAAATATTAAAAAGTACAGCGGCGGAGTTTGGATTGGATGAAATCGGTACACATACACTCAGAAAGACCTATGGGTATCATATGTACATGCAGACGAAGAATATAGCTTTGTTAATGGAGATTTTTAACCATTCAAGTGAAAAAGTAACGTTACGGTATATCGGAGTAAACCAAGATGCAATGGATAAAGCAATGAGCAGATTTAAAATCTAATCATTGTTTTTTCTTTTTATATTTCTACTAATTACCCATAAATATCGTACTGTGTAATTGAGAAAAGGAAGTCTTATCAAAACAGTGATAACAAGGGATGCAGCGTTTTGGTGAATGACACACAATTAAACATATGGGTAATTGACAATCATAGAATGATAAGATGCTGTATATCAATTAAATATATTGGATATGAGGTGATGATAGATTGGTATGCGAAGAGCTACTGTGTGAATTGGTCGAATATAAAATGTTGCAAGGTGAAAAACCGAATCTATTAAGGATAAATCCAAATTATTATAGAATGATATTAGAGGACTTGGCTTATCCAGAGTGGCTAATTAGAAAAAAGCAAAAAGCAAAAGATCATGAGTTATTAGGGATTAAAGTAGAACTTACAGATCAAATTGAAAAATTTGAAATGAGAATAGTGAAAAAATTGGCAGAGTCGTGACCGCTTTTTGGCAGGAAATATGCCGGTTGTTTTGGAATTATCGTGTTATATTTGTATTGTGAGAAGTGGCGGAAAACACAACTCACTATGTTTTTCTTGAATTCTAAACGGTTCATAATGACGGCACATAAAATCCGAAACCAGCAGATGGTACTGATTGAATGATACCGTTATTAAGGAGAGCTTTTGCTCTTCTTTGAGCTAACAACATCCTAGGTAGACGGAATGAGGAGAACCTAATAAGTTTTCCAAAAGTGCTTGTTAGTTGAGAGAAGAATAAAACTTCACATACCGTAATTAAAAATGAATAGTAAATGATGATAAAGCATCCATTCGGGGCTTTTTTTATTTTGGAGGAGGATAAAGATGGAAGGACAGGAGTTAACTTTGAAAAAGAAAGACAGTATTTATCTTAGACCAAGATACCCTCATAAGATTGACGCAAGTAAAATCAAATCATTAGAAGATGTGATTAAGATTTTAGGATTGATGGATATTCGTTTGGACGACAAGGGGATCATTGGTCTAGAACACTTGATTGAAAAGGAGGCAGAATAAAATGGCTAATAACAAATTAATTATTGAGGTCAGCGCTGATACAACCGAAGCACTGGAAGGAATTAAAGAAGTGACTGAAGCTGCAAATGAATGTGTGGAAGCATTAGAGAAGTTGGAAAAGGTTATGGGTAAGTTTACTAATAAGAAAGATTCAATTGAAATAGAAGTTCCTGTTCTTATAAAAGGAAAGCAAATAAATGAAGTAATGGCTGAGGCAGCACAGTTAGCAGGATGTCGAATAGGGAAGAATATTTAGTTAAGGAGGATGAAGAATGGATAATCAAATAATTAAACCAGCCTCAATAAACACCGAGGCTGGCATGTATGAACTTAGAGAAAAAACTAAAATTAAATTTAAGCATACTAATTCAGATGGACATGTATGTATAAGAGAATTACATGATTTAAATCATCTTTACTGTAGCATGTGTGGAACACCAATCAAGTTCAAGAAATCAGAAATGAAGATTTAGTTTTTTGTTTTAATTAATAGGACGTCATACCATGATGGTTTGTAGGTAGGGTCCTTGTCGTAGTTTTCTAAAATAGAATTGAATAACTCTAAAACTTTCATACCTTCTTCTAGAGCCTCAAAGACTAGTTGAGTGTTTTCGTTTCTTTGCATTTCTCTATAAGCATTTCCAATTATTACAGATTGAACGTTAGACTTATGTCGAGTGTAGTCTAGTTCAATCTGTTTTTTTCTAGCTTCAATCCATTTCTGTGAATCAGAAGCTTCTAAAGATACTAGATCTTGATATTCTAATTCAAAATCAATTAATCTAAGTGCAAATCCTTGTACAGAAGGGAAATTGAAATGGTTCTCGATATCAAATAGTGAAAGTAATTCTTCTCTTTCTCTATGCATAGTAACACCTCCTTTCTGCATACTTAATTCGACACAAAATAAGAATATCCTACAAAAACATTAATTAAGGAGTGAGAGTCAATGGAACTAACTAAACAAGAACAAGCTATTGCAATTGGTACATTCATTTCAATGTTAGGACAAGACCTTGTAAATGAGCGTATTGATAAACAGAAATTAGAAAGTGCAATTCCAATCTTTAACGAGTTGGAAGATAACACAACGCCAAAGCAAAAGAGAGAAGCAATGATTAGTTTGCTTGGTAAAGCGGTGGATAAATTCTTAGAAAAATAGCCATAAAAAAAGGAAAAGAAACTCGCTTGGGGGGCGAATTACTTTTCCTGATGGCAATGTTAACTCTATTATAACAATTTGTATTTATTTGTAAATATATAATCGGAATATTCTTTTAAAAGAGGTGAGGATAGATGCAAGTCTACTGTTCCAACTGTAATAAAGATTATAATATGCAACCACAAGTAGCACAGCTTTCTAATCGCATTGAGAAGTGTTACTTCACATGTCCTCATTGCGAACATGAGTGTGTCGCTGCATATGTGAACGATAAGATTCGTAAGCATCAAGCGGACATAGCCAAGTGTCATGAACGGATTAATAAAAAGAATCTGGCCATCGAGGATGAAATGAAACGATTGAGGAAGAAGCTGGGAGGTAGTTAATTATGATGTGGATATTAGCCTATCTTATTGTGGGTATGATTTATGTTTCTTTTGGTATGCAACCATTTTTACGTAAGTCCTTGAAAGATATTGAGGGGGAATCAGAGGAAGAGATCATTACGATTGTCGTAACACTATTTCTTATTTGTATCTTCACACCTGTTTGGCCAGCGTTGGTAACATTGAAGATTGTTACCAAGTTTAATAAGTATGTAAGTAAGGAGTGAAACGCAATGGTAAGTGAAAGAGCTGAACTTATACAAAAGAAAATAGAAGAAGGGAAGCTAAGTGTCAACGAAGCGAGACTGCTATTAGGCTTGGAACCTATTAAGATTTTAATGAAAGTTGCATGTGAACAAAGCACGATCGCTATGCTAGAGGGTTGTAAACAAATGAATGTTGTAAAAGATGAGAACGAACCTTTATTACAAATTGTACTCTCAGATATAGATTCAGTGCCAATAGTTCATTACAAAGGTGAAGAGATTAAAGGGAAAGTAAGGATTAGCTTTGATTGGAAGACAGATGGTCAGTATCATAAGTCAGGTCCTTACATTCATATTGAACATGTACTTACTGATAATAAGCGCTTCAATACTGAAATCATTCAACATAATCATCCTATTGTGGGGTGATATGAATGCCGAGTAAACCATTCAAGCCGTGCAAGTCATTAGGTTGCAATGAATTAACACGGGATAAGTATTGTGCTAAACATACCGAAAAAGAAAAAGAAACTGTAAGATATTACGACAAACATATTCGAAACAAAAGCTCACGTTCATTCTACAACTCAAGACTGTGGAAGGATATGCGTGAGCTTATTTATCGTAGAGATCATGGCTTATGTGTTCAATGTAGAAGCAAGGACATCATTAAGGTAGGAGATGTAGTCGATCATATCATTCCTATTCGTGTTGATTGGTCTAAACGATTAGAACCGACTAATTTACAAACGCTTTGCCATGCTTGTCACAATAAGAAAACAAAAGAAGACGAGAAGAAAAACAGAAAATGATTTGAAAGAAAAAATTCATAAACACCCCCCACTATAAAAAAGCAAAAGGCGACTTTCTGGAGACCGCCGCCTAGCTTTCCGTGCAAAAAGTTCGTTTTATTCCATAAAAGGGGGGGTCAGCCGAGGGAGGTGGTTCACATAGGAAGGAAAGCGAAACCGATTCATTTGCATTTATTAGAAGGTAATACAAATCGATTGACAAAAGATGAAATTGAGCAGCGATTAAAAGCCGAAAAACAGTTACAAGCAAAAAAGGACAAGGTAAAACCACCAACGTGGTTAGATTCAATTGCTAAGAAAGAATTTAGACGGATTGCCGGTGAATTACTAGAGTTAGATGTTATTACAAACATAGATGTGAATGCATTAGCAACATATTGCGATGCTTACTCTGACTATGTTGAATGCACCAAAATTATCCGAGAAGAAGGACTTCTTGTTGAATATACAAATAAGGCAGCTGAAACGAATAAAGTTCCCCATCCACTACTTACAAAGAAGAAACAGTTACATGAACAAATGAAGGCTTTGGCTGTTGAGTTTGGTCTTACACCGAGTGCAAGAGCGAAAATTGTCATTCCAAATAGTAAACAAGGTCCGAAAACAAATGTAGAAAAGGAGTTTGACGTATAACATGATCAGACAATGGATGATGGACTACTGTGATGATGTATTACATGGTGAAGTTGTTGCTTGTCAGAAGCATAAACAAGCGTGTAAACGATTTTTAAGAGATATTGAGCGTGAAGGTTCTGAAGATTTTCCATATGTTTTTAAGGAAGAAAAAGCGCTTCGTTTCTTAAAGTGGATGTCTCTTTTTAAACATACAAAAGGAAAATTAGCGGGTCAGAGAATTGAACCACATTCCATACAAATTTTCGTGTTTAGCAATATTTATGGATGGGTGCACCGAAATACAGGGTTACGTCGATTTAAAAAGGCATATTGGCAAGTAGGGCGTAAAAATGCAAAGTCACAATCTTTAGCGTGCGTGGGCTCATATGAAGCAATGGCCTTTGGTGAGAATATGTCGGAAGTATATGTTGGTGCCACAAAAACAGAGCAAAGTAAAATTGTTTGGAACGAAATTAAAGCGCAAATGAATGGGTGCGAAGACCTAAAAGAAAAATTCAATATTGCGTATGGGAAAATTGAGCATCTCAAAACAGATTCTTTTATTTCCGCGCTCTCAAAAGATGCGGGAAAATCTGGGGATGGACTAAATGTTCAGTGCGGGATTATTGATGAGTATCATGCCCATCCTACCTCTGAAATTTATGATGTTCTGGTGTCAGGTTCAGGTGCTCGTCCGAATCCACTCATGATGATTATTACAACAGCTGGTTTCAACTTGAGCCATCCTTGCTATCGTGTGGAGTATCAATATGTTTCTAAGATTTTAGACCCGAACATTGATATTGAAAATGAAGAATATTTTGTGATGGTCAATGAATTAGATAAGGATGATGAAATTACGAATCCTGAAGTCTGGGAGAAAGCGAATCCTATTTTATGTAGTTATGAAGAAGGACAATCTTTTTTAAAAGGAGAACTTCAATCAGCATTAGATGTCCCAGAAAAAATGCGGAATTTCCTGACTAAAAACATGAATCGTTGGGTGGACATGAAAGAAAATGGGTACATGGACATGCAAAAATGGAAAAATTGTAAAGAAACTGTGGAATTATCCGAATTAAAAGGATTGGAATGTACAGTGGGTGTCGATTTATCAGCAAAAATTGATTTAACAAGTATTTCATTCGAGTTTAAAAAGGATGATAAGTATATCGTGTTAAGTCATAGCTTTATGCCGGAAGATACGTTAGTTGAAAAGAGACAAACGGATAAAGTGCCTTATGATTTGTGGGTACAACAAAAATGGATTACCACAACACCTGGTGCGGTAGTTGATTATGAATTTATCAAAACACATATTAGAAATATGGAAAAAGACCATAAATTTAAGATTAAAGAAATATGTGCGGATCCTTGGAATGCAACGCAATTCATGCAAGACATGGAAGCGGAAGGGTATACGATGATAGAAATACGCCAAGGGATGGCAACTTTATCAGGTCCTACAAAAGATTTTAGAGAACAAGTGTATTTAAAGAAAGTCATCCACAATAACAATCCTGTATTAAATTGGGCAACGAGTAACGCTATAACAAAACAGGATGCGAACGAAAATATTATGTTGGACAAGTCAAAAGCAACAGAAAGAATCGATCCGATTGCGGCTGTCATTAACTCACATGTTCGTTGTATGCTGGGTTCTGGTGAGGTAGACTTAAATTCCTATATTTTAAGTCAAGATTTCTCATTCTAGGAGGAATGACATGCGGTTTTTATTATTTTTCATCAGTATTTTAGAAGATATTCTATTGATTACGGGGTTGTCCATTATTGTTGGGACGACTTTTTTTATGAATCCGATTTACGGCTGGTATCTGTTAGGGGTTATTCTCACAATGTTGGGGGTGGTAATGATAAGAAGATAGAAGGGAGGTGAAATTTTTGATTTTTCGGCAATTATTTAGAAATCAGGATACGACAGATTTAAAAAATCCTTCTCCCTGGTTTAAAAGTTTATTTGGCTATCAAGCCGCAAGCGGTGAAAAGGTAACGGTTGAGTCCTCTTTAGGTGTTCCGACGGTTTATCGGTGTATTAACATCCTTGCAAATAGTGTTGCGATGCTTCCGTTTCAAACATTTAAAAAGACAGCGAAGGGAAGAGAACGGGATAAGGCACATCAAGTATCGTTTGTTCTAGAAAGAAGACCAAATCCTTATCAAAGCCCATTTAAATTTAAACATTTAATTGAAACACATCGTAATACATGGGGAAACGCCTATATTAATATTCATTGGGGTGTGGATGGAAGACCAAAAGAATTATGGGTATTAAATCCGGCTGTTACAACGCCCACTGTGGACTTAAAGACCAATAAACTATGGTATTTTACGAGTTTGCCAGACGGTACACCTATAAAAATACCTGATGATGACATAATCCATCTTACTACATTGTCTACTGATGGTTTAAGGGGGAAACCTCCTATTCAAATTGCAAGAGAGTCTATAGGGAGCTCACAAGCAGCTCAAAAGTTTAAAGGTAAGTTCTTCACAAACGGGGCAGCGCATAGCGGGATATTAAAAACAGAACAACCGTTAAATAAAGAGGCTAAAAATAAACTTCGTGATGCCTGGGAAGAAGCAAATACAGGTCTAAATAATGCGCAAAGGATAGCCATTTTAGATGCTGGTTTAGAGTTTGAGAAGGTTGGAATGCCTTTAAAAGATGCCCAATTTATTGAAGGTATGAAATTTGATAAGGGCGAGATTGCAAATATCTTTAATATTCCTTTGCACATGATTAATGAGTTAGATCGTGCTACTTTCTCCAATATTGAGCAACAAGCGTTGGATTTTATTCAAAATACATTGAGTCCAATTCTTATTCAATATGAAGAAGAGTTTTCTTATAAATTATTTTCGTTTCATGAGCAAAAACGATATTACTTGAAGTTTAACCTAACAAGCTTATTACGTGCTGATTCTAAATCACGAGCAGAATTCTACAAAATTATGTTAGATGCTGGTGCATTTTCAATTAATCAGGTGCTGGAACTGGAGGATATGGACGGGATTGGGGAATACGGTGATAAACACCGTGTTGACTTAAACCATGTATCTATTGAAATCGCAGACGAATATCAATTGGCAAAAGCTAATGGAGGAGTTTTACAGAAGGGAGATGAGGACGATTAAAGACGTATTTACAATTAAAAATCAAACAGATTCTTCAGCTGATCTATTCATTTATGGTGACATTATAAACAATACCGGATGGAAATGGGACGATTCCGATGTGATGCCGGATGATGTGAAAAATATTTTAGGGCAGTTGGATGATAAAAGTAATTTAAATATCTATGTAAATAGTGGTGGTGGTTCTGTATTCGCTGGTTTAGCTATTTATAACATGTTGAAACGTAATAAAGCGCAAAAAACTGTTTATGTGGATGGTGTTGCAGCTTCTATCGCTTCCGTAATCGCCTTGGCTGGTGATCGTGTTGTTGTCCCTTCTAATGCTTTTTTAATGGTCCATAAACCATGGACTGTAAGTAGAGGAAATGCAAATGTACTTCGTAAAATGGCAGAGGACTTGGATAATCTTGAGGCTGGAATTATGAATGTATACAAAGAAAACTTGAAAGAAGGCATCGAAATTGAAGTAATTCAGCAATTAGTAGATGCTGAGACCTGGTTAAGTGGTGAAGAAGCTGAAAAATACTTCAATATTGAAGTTGTGGAAGCAAAAGAAGTCGCAGCTTGTAGCAGTGATTACTTTGATAAATATCAAAAAACACCAAATAAGATTGTAGCAAAGGCTCCTTCTATTTCAAAGAAGGATAATAACGAACAATTAAAAATACAAAATGCACTAGACCTGTTAGAGCTATAGGTCTATTTTTTGTGCCAAAACAAGGAGGAAATACGGAATGGATAAACGTGAACAAGAGTTACGCCAAAAAGTTGCAGATTTGAAAGCGAAAGCGGAAGAGTTTAATAACAGCGGTAAATATGAAGATGCAAAAGCGAAAATTGAAGAAGCGAAAAACGCGAAAAATGAATTAGATAACTATCTAGCAATGATGCAAATTCAAGTTTCTGACCCTGTAAATTCACAAGCAAGGGTTTTGCCTCCATCATCAGTTAAAAATGAAGATTCATCGTATAAAGAAGTGTTTATGAAAGCTATACGTGGTCAAAATTTAAGTCATGAAGAAGCAAGCGTTATGCAGGAATACAAAGCAGCATTATCTGAGAATACAGGTAAAGACGGCGGTTATATTGTTCCAGAAGATATTACGACAACGATTAATCAATTAAAACAAACGGTTGATAACTTAGAGCAATATGTAAATGTGCAACCTGTTTCAACGAATAAGGGCGCTCGCACATTAGAAAAACGTGCAGCATCTACACCTTTCGCTCCATTATCTGAGTATGGAAACCCAAATGCAATGCAAGAAATTGCTTCGCCACAATTTGATCGTTTACCGTATGTTATTGAGGATTATGCAGGATTTCTACCTGTACCAAATGATTTATTAAATGATACGGATCAAGCGCTAGAAGCTTATTTACGTCAGTGGATTGCGAAGAAATCTATTGCAACTCGTAATTATTTAATTTTACAAGAAATCAACAAATTAACAAAAGTTGATTTAAAGGATTATAAAGGCATTAAAACCGCATTAAATGTCACATTAGATCCAGCTTTCTCAGCAGTAGCAAACATTATTACAAACCAAGATGGATTCAATTACTTAGATCAATTAGAAGATAAAGATGGCCGTCCACTTCTTCAACCAGATCCAACAAATCCAACACGTAAGCTATTATCAGGAAAGCCAGTTATTGTTTTATCCAATAAGACAATTGCTACAGATAAAGATGGTAAAGCACCATTTATTGTTGGGGACCTAAAAGAAGCAGTTGTGTTATGGGATAGACAGCAGTTATCGCTTGATATGACAAAAGAGGGTGGAAGTGCTTGGAGAGGTAATACAACAGAATTCCGAGCAATTGAACGTGAAGACGTTACGTTATGGGATACAGAAGCGGTTGTATATGGCCAAATTACAGTTACAGCTAAAGCTTAATGATGTAGGAGGGGTTCTTCTTGGTACTAACATTAGAAGAAGCAAAAAAGTATCTTCGTGTGGATGGTGATGAAGAGGACGATCTCATTACATCTTTCGTAATCGCAGCTGAAATATATATTAAAAATGCTACAAGTAAAAATGTGGATTTAAAAAGCGAGCTTGCTAAATTAGCAGCTCGTATTTTAATTGCTCATTGGCATGAAAACCGTGAAGCGGTTGGAAAAGCTGAACAATTGGCATTTAGTTTGCAGTCGATATTAGTTCAGTTGCAATATTGTGGTGGTGATTCAAGTGAATCCAGGTAAATTAGATAAACGTCTTACATTTCAAGTGAAAGACGAGGAAGCAAAGAGCCCGGACGGTGATCCAATAGAAGGTTACAAGGATTCATTTACTGTATGGGGCTCTTTTATTTTTTTAAAGGGAAGAAAATACTTTGAAGCCGCGGCAGCTAATAGCGAAATTCAAGGTGAAACAGAAATCCGATATCGTTCTGATGTGAATGCTGATATGAAGATTAAATATAAGAACGTAATTTATGACATTGTTTCAGTTATTCCAACTGAAAAACACACTTTATCAATCATGTGGAAGCGTGGTGGAATGAATGGCTGATGGTGTTGATTTTTTAGGTTTTGATCGCCTGATATCTGAATTAGAGCAAATGGGTTTACGTGGAGAAAAGATTGAAGATAAAGCCCTTGCAGCAGGTGGCGAGCCTATTCGAAAAGCTATTTCTGAAATAGCCCCAAGGAGTGATAGCCCTAAAAAAGCAACAAAAAGCGAGCCGTGGCGAACAGGACAACATTTGGCTGATAATATACGGGTTACAAAAGCAAAAATGGAGGGCGGCATAAAAACGATCAAAATTGGTATAGATAAAGCGGATCGTTCCCCTTATTTCTACGGAAAGTTCTTAGAATGGGGAACGTCTAAAATGCCAGCAGAGCCATTTATAGAACCTGGATTTAATTCTTCAAAAGAAGCGGCAATTCGTGCTATGACAGACATCTTGAAGAATGAAATGAGGTTGAATATATGATGAATTTACGCCCCGAAATTGTGCAAGCTCTTGAAAATAATCAGGAGCTTGTTTCTTTATTGGGTGGAAAACGTGTTTATTATCGTAAAGCTAAAAATGCTGAAGAGTTTCCGCGTATTACGTTTTTCGAACTAGACAATAGACCAGATCGTTTTGCAGATAACGAGGAAAGCGAAAGCGAAATTACATTTCAAATCGATATTTGGTCAAAAGGCAGTACAACAGCAATCCATAAAAAAGTGAATGAAATCATGAAAAGTATTGGTTTTTCACGCTATGCGGTTGCTGATTTATATGAAGATGATACACAAATTTTTCATTACGCGATGCGATTCGCAAAAGGAGTGGAGTTATAGATGGCCGGAGAAGTGATTAAAATTAGTTCAACTGTCGGTGTAGATAGCCTTGTTTACGCAAAGTTATTAAAAGATGATGCAACAGGTGTTGACTATAGTGCAGTGAAAGAAATGGAAGGCGCTGTAAAGATTAAAACTTCTAAAAAGGTAGCTTCGGAGATTATGTGGAGCGATAACAAAAAATCGGAAATTGCTGAGTCTGATGGGGAAGTAGAAGTAGAGATTGAACTTCGTAGTATTTCATTATCAACAAAAGCAGATATTGAAGGGTATCCAGAAGTGAAAGACGGTGTGCTAGATGAGAGACGCGAAGGTGAAAAGCCTTATTTAGCAATCGGCTGGCGTTTCTTAAAGGCTAATGGGAAATATCGATATGTTTGGTTATTAAAAGGGAAGCTTTCACAAGAGGAAGAAGAAGGCGAAACGAAGAAGGATAAGCCTAACTTCCAAACAACGAAACTCAAAGGTTCATTTATTGAGCGTGATTTTGACGATAGGCCTAAATTTACAGCTGATGCTGATGAACCTACATTTACAAAAGCTGTGGGGGATAATTGGTTTAAAAAGGTGTATGAGAAGCCTGTAGTACAACCACCAGCAGGAAAGTAAGGGGGGAGCAAAAGCTCTCTCTCTTTTTTATTAACGAGGAGGAAAAGCCATGAAATTAACACTAATAATCAAGGAAGAAAAGAAAAATTTTCATTTACCGGAGTTTATTCCAGCACGTTTAATTCGTCAAGCACCTGAACTTGCTGATATTCCAAATAATCCAGGTCCTGAGGATATGGATAAAATGGTTCAATATGTAGTAAAAGTTTACGGGGAACAATTTACATTAGATCAATATTGGGACGGTGTGGATGCTCGTAAATTTTTATCCACAACTTCCGATGTAATTAATGCGATCATCAATGAAACTGTGGGAGCGGCTGGTGGCACACCAGGAACTGGAGAAGAAACAAACCCAAACGCGTAGAGGGAGGGGGGCTAACGTTCAGTGAGTTTATGGACGAGCTCTACCTCTCTTTATTACGTCAGGGGTATAAACACCATCATATCGATAACGAAATGGATATCTGGCATTATTTAAGGCTAAACCAAAAATATCGTGAACAAGATCCTTCAAATAGTGGAAATCAGAATTCAAATGAAATTGAAGTTCCAGCAGAAAACATTATCTAATAAGGGGGAAGATGATGGCGAATGAAATGAATAATTTAGTCGTTAGGCTGTCCCTTGATAATGTGAATTTTCGTCAAGGTATAGCAAACTCAGGACGTGCGGTTAGAACATTACAGAATGAGCTGAAATCTGTAAGTACAGGAATGGGTGGCTTCGCAAATGCTAGTCAACAAACGCAAGCGAAAATGAATACACTCAGCAGGCTTATTGAAGCACAAAAAGAAAAAGTTAGAGCTTTGCGACAAGCCTACGATCAAAATAAGGCTAAATTAGGTGAAAATGATGCAGCAACCCAGCGATATGCTTCGCAAGTGAATAAAGCAGTAGCGGATTTAAATAGATTTGAAAATGAATTAAAGCAAGTAAACCGTCAAGCTGAACAAAAAGGGATGGATAAGTTAAATAACTCTTTGAAATCCTTACAGGCTGAATTTCAGTCTATTACAACTGGTATGGGCGGTTTTTCTAATGCAACAGAGCAAACACGGGCAAAAATTGATGTTCTCACTCGCATGGTGGATAAGCAGAAAGAAAAGATTAGGGAACTTCAACAAGCCTATAATCGCGCAAAAGCTGAAGAAGGCGAAGCGAGTCAATCGGCACAACATTATGCTGAACAAATTCATCGTGCTACAGCTGAACTTAATAGATTTGAAACTGGGTTACAGCAGTCAAATCGTGAATTAGAGCAGCAAGGTAATCGTTTATTGAATTTTGGTAATCGTATGGAGACATTAGGTAATCATTTGCAAAATGCAGGAATGCAAATCGGTATGGTGTTTGGCGGAATGACTTATGCAATAGGTCGGGGTTTAAAATCAGCTGTAGAAGAATCCATGAATTTTGAGCAACAAATGGCCAATGTGAAAGCTGTATCTGGCTCTACTGGAGAAGAAATGAAGAAATTAAGCGAATTAGCTGTCAACATGGGAGAAACAACAAAATACTCTAGTGTTCAAGCAGGACAAGGTATAGAGGAATTAATAAAAGCTGGAGTTAGTTTAACAGATATTATAAATGGTGGTTTAGAAGGTGCTCTTAACTTAGCTACAGCAGGAGAACTAGAATTAGGTGAAGCAGCAGAGATTGCATCCACAGCCTTAAATGCATTTAAAGCAGATCACCTTTCTGTTGCGGATGCAGCAAACATTTTATCTGGAGCCGCTAATGCTTCAGCTACAGATGTACGTGAGCTGAAATATGGTTTAGCGGCATCATCAGCAGTAGCAGCAGGAGCAGGGATGACGTTTAAAGATACAGCTACAACTCTAGCTGTATTTGCGCAGAATGGTTTAAAAGGTTCAGATGCAGGTACATCTTTAAAAACGATGCTGATGAGGTTGAACCCCACTACTAAAGAAGCATATAACCAAATGAAAGATCTGGGGCTCATCACTTATAATGCGCAAGCAGGATTTGATTTCTTGGTTAAAAATGGAGTTACACCAGCGTCTAGAAGTGTGGGAGACATTGAAACGGCTCTTGAAGGATATGTAATGAAGACAGAAGGAGCGAAGAAATGGAATAAAAAATGTGAAACAACATTCCGTGAATTAGCAACAAGCTCCGCTTTCTTATCTTCAAAATTCTATGATCAACAGGGGCATATTCAAAGTTTAGAAAATATTTCAGGAACCCTTCATGAATCGATGAAAGATTTAACAGACCAGCAACGAAGTATGGCATTGGAAACGTTATTCGGATCGGATGCTGTACGTGGTGCAACTATTCTTTTCAAAGAAGGTGCGAATGGGGTAAACAGCATGTGGGATGCCATGTCAAAAGTGACAGCAGCTGAGGTTGCAGCCACTAAGATTGATACATTAAAGGGACGTCTTACATTACTAGATTCAGCGTTTTCGACAATGAAAAAGACAATTGGTGATGCGCTTGCCCCTGTGGTTAGTGTTTTTGTTGCTGGATTGCAGAAGCTTGTAGATGGATTTAACTCATTACCAGGGCCAGTACAAAAGGCCATTGCAATTACAGGTGGTATTGTTCTTGCGCTAACAGCGGTTGCTACTGTTATTGGAGTAATAATGGGGGCGATCGGTATGGTTGTTTCTGGTATTGGTTCTTTAGCAATAGCAATGGGTGTAGCTACAGCGGCTACTAGTGTAACGGGCGCAGTTTTAGGAATATTAACCGTAGCTTTAGGACCAGTAGCAATTGCTTTAGGGGTGGTAGCGGCCGCTGTTGGTGTTGGTGTATTAGCATATAAAGGGTATCAAAAAGCAACTGAAGACAGTATTGCTTCTGTAGATCGCTTTGCTACAAATACAGAAGGGAAAGTAAGTTCTTCTACAAAGAAAGTTCTTGGTGAGTATTTCAAGCTGTCTGATGGTATTAGACAAAAGTTGACTGAAATTAGATTGAACCATGAAGTAATAACAGAAGAACAGTCGCAGAAGTTAATTGGCCAATATGACAAGTTAGGTAACACGATTATAGAAAAAACAAATGCAAGACAACAAAAAGAAGTTGAGGGACTTAAAAAGTTCTTTGCGGATTCTTATGTGTTAACCGCGGAAGAAGAAAATAAGCGGATTGAACAAATGAATCAACATTACGAACAAGAAAAGTTAAAAACACAAGAAAAAGAAAATAAAATCAAAGAAATCATTCAAACAGCAGCAAATGAAAAGCGTGAATTTACTACATCTGAAAGGATTTCTTTACAAGCTTTACAAGACGAAATGGATAGGACAGCTATCCAACATATGTCTAAAAATCAAATGGAACAAAAGGTTATTTATGAGAATATGCGAGTACAAGCTAGTGAAATTACAGCTAGACAAGCAGCAGAAGTTGTTGAAAATAGTGCCAAAGCAAGAGATAAGGTTATTGAAGATGCGAAAAAGACTCGGGATGATAAAATCGCATATGCGATACGTCTACGAGATGAGTCAGGAACACTTAATAAAGAAGAAGCGGATGCAGCTATTGCAGAAGCAAATCGTCAATATAATAGCACGGTTTCTACAGCAAGAGATAAGCATAAGGAAATTGTAAGTGAAGCAAAAGCGCAAGCAGGAGAACATGCAAATCAAGTTGATTGGGAAACTGGTCAGATAAAATCCAAATACCAAGTAATGAAAGATGATGTCGTTCAAAAGATGAAAGAAACTTGGTCAGGTATAACGAAATGGTGGGAAGAAACCAAAACTTCAGCCGACAACAAGGTGGAAGAAATAAAAAATACAGTTTCAAGAAAATTTGAAGAGCAGAAAAAAGCTGTTAATGATAAAATGCGGGAGATAAAGAGCGATATTGAAGATAAATGGAATACAGTTGAAAAATTCTTCAGCACTATAAATCTACGTTCCGTCGGTAAATCAATTATAGAAGGTCTTGAAAAAGGTTTGGATGATGCGACAGGTGGGTTATATAGTAAGGCGAAAAGCATTGCTGGAGAGATTAAAAAGACTATTTCTGGAGCGTTAGAAATTAACAGTCCATCTAAAGTGATGATTCCAGTCGGTAGCGCAGTTCCAGAGGGTGTTGGAGTTGGTATGGATAAAGGGAAACGATTTGTTGTCGATGCAGCAAAAAATGTAGTCGGAACCGTTAAGAAGCAGATGGGGAATATGCCATCTGTTTTTGATTTTGGATTCCAAACTTCGCATTATAGTATCCCGCATAATACACTTGCTGATTTCAATGGGGATACGCAACTACAATCACCTTATAACAACGCACCTACAGCAAAAACTATGTTCTCGGATAGATCAGGTAGAGAACAAGAATTAAATTTAACTGTAAATATGACCAACGTTTTAGATGGAAAAGAATTAGCGAACGGAAGTTACACATATACGACAAAACTTCAAGATCGTGAACAAAAAAGAAGAGCGGAATTTTAAGGGTGGTGAGCACATTGGGGAAACTTAGTTTTACTTTTAATAATATTAGAAAAGATTATATTCAAATGCTAGCCGGAAGAAAACGTCCTTCATGGGCTCCAGTTAAAAGAAAATTAGTAAGAGTCCCTCATCGTGCAGGGGCTCTTTTTATTAATACAGAAACGGAGGAACGTCGTATTGATGTTCCTCTTGTCATTAAAGCAAAAAAAGATATGGCGGATTTACAAAAGATAAAAGAGGATTTAGCAGATTGGCTATATACAGAGCAACCAGCTGAACTTATTTTTGATGATGAGTTAGACAGGACTTATTTAGCATTAATTGATGGTTCTGTCGATTTGGATGAAATAGTCAATAGAGGTAGAGGTGTTATTACTTTTGTTTGTCCAATGCCGTATAAATTAGGTAAACAAAATACTCATACGTTTACTCAAAACTGGTCCACTGAAATCACTACTTCTTTCGTCAATCAAGGTAATGTAGAAGCGCCTCCAATTATTGAGATTGAGGCCAAGAAACCGAGTACATTTTTAGATGTATGGTTTGGTGAGTATCCGTATAATCGTGATTATTTTAGGATCGGTTATCCGTTGAAAACAGAGCAACTACCTGTTGAAAGAAATCAAAGGCTTATATGGGATGAAATGGCTAACACTGTAGGTTGGAGTAAAGTCAGTTCGATGGAAGATGGCGAACCGATTGGCGAAATGAAATCAGATAAATATCAATTTTATTGTTCTGATTTTGGTACTAGTGCAGGGAAAGGGTGGCATGGTGCAGCTGTTAAAAAAAATATCCCCGGTGGCCCAGTACAAGATTTTATTATGCAAGCTTACGTTACATGTAAGAGTAAAAGAATCAATGAAATGGGACGGGTTGAGATAGCGATACTCGATGAAAATAGCAAGGTGCTTTCAAAAATTGCTATGTCTGATGTGTTTTGGCAAGCTGAACAAAATTTCGGAACAATGGTAATTGGATATGATAATAAGCCGGGAAAAATAGGTTTGATTTATGAGAGTGGTGATTATCCGAATACATGGAATCAATATTACGGAAGATTGTGGATAGCTAGAACGGGAAATGTGTGGGAGGCTTATATCTCGAAATTCCTTCCGGGGACAGAAAAGGATGATTCAGAACGATTTGCAAGGTGGACGGATGAAAATAATTATCATATGGAAAAAGCAGCACAAATCCAGATTAGTATTATGCAATGGCAAGATGTACCGCCAGTAGAAGCAATGACCGTTTCAGATTTGAAATTCTGGAAAGTGAATTTAAATACTCAAAATAATCCACCTTACATTTTTGATACGGGAGACAAGATTATAATTGATACAGAAAAAAGTCTTGTAACCATTAACGGTAAAAATGCGATTAATTTAAAAGACATTTTCAGTAATTTTCCAACTGTAATACGTGGTGAGAATCGTATCGATATAATGCCGCCAGATGTTAAAGCAACTGTTAGTTATAGGGAGAGATACAGATGAGAACACCAAGCGGGATTTTGCATGTTGTGGATTTCAAAACAGATCAAATCGTTGCAGCTATCCAGTCAAATGACTATTGGGATGACAAAAGGCATTGGGAACTGAAAAACAATGTTGATATGTTGGATTTTGCTGTCTTTGATGGAACAACTCATTCGGCTACGTTACAACAACAAAATCTTGTTCTAAAAGAAGTTCGCGATGGAAGAGTTGTACCATATGTCATTACAGAAACAGAGAAGAATTCAGATAAACGATCCATTACCACATATGCTTCAGGAGCTTGGGTTCAAATTGCTAAATCAGGCATTATAAAACCACAAAGGATAGAAGGTAAAACAGTAAACGAATTTATCGATATGGCTCTTGTAGGCATGAAATGGAAACGTGGAAAAACAGATTATGCAGGATTCCATACGATGACCATTGATGAATTTATGGATCCGTTAACCTTTTTGAAGAAAATAGCTTCTTTGTTCAAATTAGAAATTCAATATCGTGTTGAGGTTCAAGGGTCACAAATAGTTGGATGGTATGTCGATATGATTCAAAGGCGTGGCCGAGACACTGGCAAAGAAATAGAGTTAGGTAAAGATTTGATAGGTGTTACACGTATTGAACATTCAAGAGATATTTGTACAGCGTTAGTCGGATTTGTAAAAGGTGAAGACGATAGTGTAATCACTATTGAAAGTATTAACAGGGGACTTCCGTATATTGTCGATAATGATGCATTTCAACGATGGAACGAACGTGGCAAGCATAAGTTTGGTTTTTATACGCCAGAAACAGAAGAGTTAAATATGACGCCACAACGTTTAATGACGTTAATGGAAATAGAACTGAAAAAACGTATTAATTCTTCAGTTTCGTATGAAGTAGAGGCACAATCAATCGGTCGAATTTTCGGACTAGCGCATGAACTAATCAATGAAGGAGATACAATCCGAATCAAAGATACAGGCTTCACACCTAAGTTATACCTGGAAGCACGTGTAATTGCCGGTGATGAATCTTTTACGGATCCTGAACAAGATAAATACGAATTTGGGGATTATAGAGAGATAGTAGACCAAAACGAGGAATTACGGAAGATTTACAACCGAATCCTTAGTAAATTCGGTGAGAAACAAGAAATGCTGGATCAGCTAGATAAATTGGTGAAAGAAGCGAATGAAACAGCAAGTAACGCTAAGAAAGAATCAGAAGCAGCGAAAACACTTGCCGAAAAGGTACAAGAGAATATTAAAAATAATACTGTTGAAATTATAGAAGCTAAGAATCCACCGACAACAGGTCTTAAAACTAATAAAACGCTTTGGCGTGATATTAGTAACGGAAAGCCCGGCATTTTAAAAATATGGACAGGTACAGCTTGGGAATCGGTTGTACCAGATGTTGAATCAGTTAAGAAAGAAACACTTGAGCAGGTTAATAAAAATATTGAGGTCACAAAAACAGAATTAAACCAAAAGGTACAAGAAGCACAGAATCAAGCTACAGGACAATTTAATAAAGTACAGGAAGGTTTACAAGGTGTCAGTCGTACAATTTCTAATATCGAAAATAAACAAGGTGAAATCGATAAGAAAGTAACTCAGTTTGAACAGGATTCTAATGGATTTAAAACTTCTATTGAATCGTTAACGAAAAAAGATACTGACATTAGCAATAAATTAAATACAGTTGAAACAACTGTAGAAGGTACAAAGAAGAGTATTTCTGATGTGCAACAAACAACAAGTGAACTAAAGAAAACAACTACTGAAATAGAAGAAAAAGCTGGGAAAATCAGTGAGAAGTTGACGAGTGTAGAAACAAAGGTTAATAGTGATAAAGCTGGTGGACGTAACCTTTTATTAAAATCAAATGTTAAATATGAAAAAACAGACTATCTAATCAATCAATATACTCTAACTGAAAATTTCTTTGCGGGTGAAGAATATACCTTTGTAATTAAAGGGAGTGTCCCACAAGGACAGAAATTTGGAATTTGGCAGAATGGTGGGTCTAGCAATGTTGGATATGCAACAAGTGTTTACGCGAATGGAATAACGTATGTAACCTTCAAAGCAGTTGCAGCTACAAGTGGAAATGAACGAAAGTTAAGCTTATATAACTATCCGAGTAGCACTACGAAATCTATTGTGGAATGGGTTGCCTTGTATAAAGGGAATAAGCCGCAAGATTGGACAGCGCCGCCTGAAGAACAGGTAACAACGGATGAATTCACCCAGAAAACAACTGAAATTACAAAAAGTGTGGATGGAATTAAAGAAACAATCACAAAAGTGGAAAATAATCAAAATGGTTTTGATAAACGTGTTGCTACCGTAGAAAAAGATGCAACTACCATTAAACAAAATGTCTCATTAATACAAAATACGCAGACAGAACAAGGAAGACAATTACAAGAGGCGAAAGCTGGTTGGGAAAATACTGCGAAAGCACTGCAAGGTAAAGTTGAGCTGAAACAAGTAGAGGATTATGTTGCTGGGTTTAAGATACCTGAGTTGAAGCAAACAGTTGATAAAAATAAACAAGACTTATTGGGCGAATTAGCTAATAAACTTGCAACGGAACAATTTAATCAGAAAATGACTATGATCGACAACCGTTTCACTATAAATGAAGAGGGTATCAATGCCGCAGCAAAAAAGAAAGAAGTATACACAATAGAGCAAGCAAATGGACAATTTGCAAAAGATTCTTATGTAAGAGATATGGAAACCCGTCTTCAGTTAACTGAAAAGGGCGTTAGTCTATCTGTAAAAGAGAACGATGTAATTGCAGCATTTAATATGAGCAAAGAAAACATTACGTTGAATGCGAACAGAATTAACTTAGTAGGTTTCATTACAGCAAATCATATTAAAGGAAAAGTTTTAGAAGGGGTAACACTTAAAACAAGTGGAAACAGATTTGTTGAAATAAATAAGCAAGACATGAAGATTTTCGATGCAGATAGGCCGCGTGGTTATATAGGATTTATGGAAGCAAATGATGGAAGTATTCAACCTTCATTAGTCCTTGGTTCTGATAATAGAAAATACGCTGGTACAGGATCGTTTTATATTTATCAAGTCATGCCACGAATTAATGGAGTCGATCAACCTTCTAAAGCGTATGCGAAATTTGGGATTTCTAAAGGAGAAAATGCAGAAGGCACCAATATATGGTCATCATATATTCAAATGCAGAATGACGGTGGACATCTGTATGCATATGCAGCCGGAAGATTATACTTTGATAATTTGAATGACATTGTTTTTAACTCAGTGGGATGGGCTCCAGGATACGGAAAGTTTATAGTGACAACCACAGAGCCACATTATTTTAAAAATGACTATGGTGAGTTTCATTTTGATAGAAAAAGTACTGGTAACAGTATATACTTTGCCAATGGCGTTAATGATCATGATTTAAACATGGGAAGATTAATGCTAAGAGCGAGTCTTGTATCAGGCTATGATATGAATTTACAAATTAAAGATGTGTATGGTAATGGATGGCGAGATATAGAGTTAAGAACACTGCGAGCTAAAGAAAATATATCTGCTACAGGACGTATGTGGGCGCAAGAATTTATCCCTAATTCTTCTCGTACGCTTAAAACGGACATAGAAGACCTTCCATTCTCTGCTTTAGATAAAATCAACTCTGTAAACATCAAACAGTATCACTTTATAAGAGATGTTGAACGCTTCGAGTCAGGGGAGTCTATTACACTTCCAATTAATTACGGCATGATTGCGGAGGAATCTGACGATGTATTCACCACACCACAGAAAGACGCTGTAACACTTTATAGCTCGGTTGCAATTTCTATTCAATCAATACAAGAAGTTGACTTTAAAGTTAAAAATCTTCAATTTGACCACGGTATGTTGAAGCAGGAAGTTGATACTCTTAAAGAACAACTTGAAGCAGAAAAACTTGAGAAAGTTTCAATGAAAGCTGAAATTTATGAATTAAAGGTATTAGTACAACAATTAATAAATGAGGAACCAAAGCAGCCATAAGCTGTTTTTACTTTGTACAAAATAGGGCTTTTGTAAAAAAGTTAACTCATGTATTCACTCAG